>JAJDDS010000123.1 GCA_029260195.1 Phycisphaerae bacterium | reverse complement strand
GAACGAAGCAACGTAGTGCGTCCCACTATCGTCAATGGCGCCTCCCACATCAGATGTGACGGAGGTCACCAAGGTCAGGTGGTTTGTCACCGAGGTCACCGACCCGAATCCGGGCATCTGTGCGATGAAATCGGGCCAGCCGAAGATGCAATCGAGCGGGCTGCCGTTGCAGGACACAACCGAGCCGCTATCACACGGGTCCCCCGCGCCATCGACGCAACGGTTGCGGCACAGATCGATGTAGACGCCGTCGAAATCTACGCTCCCGGCGCAAATCGGGCACAACCCGGCGCTGTCCGGCCCGGCGTCGCAGATCCCGTCCAGCGGGGAGCTGTCGAGATCCAGTACCGCCAGCGATCCGGCGTCGCCGCTGGCCAAACCAGCCGCGTCGAGGTCTACCTGCACCGATCGCAGAGCATCCGGCGCCCAGCCGAGCGCCTGCACTTCGATCAACACAGCCTCGCCCGGCGCCATCGAAATGCTCGGATCCAACGGGTCGCTCAGATCGATCGTCGCCGAAGGATCCGTGCTCGCCACAGGTGTAAGGCGAATCTCAGCCGCCCAACTCGACCCACACAATACCGCCGAAACCAACGCGGCGATCACACCCTTCGCAATCGTTCGATTCATGCCTCCATCCTCTCTAAATCTTCGAGCCGCCACGGTGAACGCTGGGAAGCGTACAATCCTTCCATCCCGCTCCTGATGATGCGGTACCGTTCACCCCGGCGGCGTAGCCACATGCCGTCCAGTAGAACTAGCAGTATAAACCCTTCCCCACCCACGATACAACCCATTACAGCTCGATCACCCCGTATTTTCGAGCGCGGAGCTGCGGCCGTTACCGGCCTGTTTCCGAGCCCCGGCAGATACGCCCCAGCCGATCCGCGACGCGCGGTCCGAAAACGTCACGCGTAAGCTCGCGTGCGGGGACGAATGACCGTGATCGCCCGGCGTGCGACCTGAGGCGTGCTTGGGGAGGGTGTTTTTCCGTTCGAGCCGCGGCCAGGCAGGGAGCGTTTTTCCGCGAGGACTCAGGGCTGGGTCCGCTTCGGTGGGCGTCTGAACTGGGCGGCTTGAACACGTCCTTAAAGAGGTATTGGCATTCTGCGGATACTGCTTTGATGCGGGCGGGCGTGAGCGACGCGTAGGTCACGTGCGCGCCGGTTTCCGCGAGAAGACGTCGGCGAGAATCTCGCGCAACAGCAGCATGCCGAAGAGCGTGTTTGTCACAAGATACCTCCGCCACATCCGACGGGGCTCCTGCACCACCCGATAGAACCACTCCATCCCCAACCGCTGCCAGAGCTCTGGCGCCCGCTTGACCTTGCCGGCCATCACATCGAACGCGCCACCGACCCCATGACACACCGGGACCCCCAGCCCATCACGCCACTTCGCGAGGAAGATCTCTTTCTTCGGCGGGCTCATCGCCACCAGCAGGATGTCCGCCTTCGATGCCCGGATCTGATCGACGATTTCAGCCTCCGCGTCGTCGTGGTAGTACCCGTTTCGACGGCCCGCCACGACCACCCCCGGATAGCGTTCCCCGATGCACCGCTCGACCGTCGCCGACACTTCCTCAGTCGCTCCGAACAGGAATACCCGATACCCCCGCGAGCGGCCTTCCCGCAACATTTCGTGCATCAGGTCGATCCCCGGCACGCGCCCCGGAATCGACCGTCGCAGCAACCGCAAGCCAAGAACCACTGCGATCCCGTCCGCCAGGATGATGTCACACCCTGTCACTGCTTCGTGCAGTTTCGAGTCGCGCCTCATGTTGACCATCTTCGCCGCGTTCACTACGCCGATCAGAAGACGCCCGCGCTCCCGGATGGTCTTGTCCACGAGCGAGACCGTGTCCGCCATTGAGAAGGCATTGATGGGGATTCCAAAGAGATGACGTATGCATCGATCGCCCGTGGCAGTCACCGCAAACCGCCGCCGGTCTCCGGACAGGTCCATGCACTCAATCGCTCCGGGCTGAACGCATGCAGAATCCACCCTAGATGATACGGGCGACTCTCAAAGTCGATGAACCCTGGGCGCAGGAGGGTGTTCACGCCCGGAGCTCGTAGCGTCGGATGGACGCGGCTCGCCAGCGCCTGGACACCTCGCGCCAGCTTGCCCGGTTCATGGCGTGACACTTTTCGCCAGATCAGGTCGGCGTCGCGGTCGATCAACGAGCGTCCTCCAATCTCCGGCGCCGCTACCAGCCAGCTCAAACCGCGTGCGATGGCGGCCGACGAATCCACGCCGCAGGCGTCCTGCAACGCGAACAGCGCCATCGGCGCCATCGAATCCTGGTGTACTGAGTACACTGGGAATCCCTCGACCACGGTCCCGCTGCGCGCGTCGAAATGCCACCACCACTGTCCGTCTGGCCCCTGCGATCTGACCATGTGCTCGCGGCCGCGTTTGGCTGCCTGCAACGCGGGCTCGTCGTTCGTCCGTCGGTGGTAAAAGGAGAGCGCCTGGACCGGATAGACCATATCCGCGAAGCATGACACATGCCCGCGCACCAAGGGTCTCGGCGAACCCATCGGCCAATGCGGGAACACCCCCGAATCGGACGAGTACGCACCCAGCACGCGCCCGGCGATCCGCGCCGCCAACTCGTCGTCGCCGCTGGCGTCCGGGACGGCGGATAGCGAGGTCAGCGCCCACGCAATTTCCACCATGGGGTGCGGACCTCCGACCGGATCCAAGGACCGCAGGTGATCCAGGGCTCGGGCGGCGGCTGGATGATCCAGCAGCGTCGCCGCCCACAACGTCAGGGCGACGTCGCCTAGATTCGTGACCGTTTCGATATCCGACAAGAGCCGTTCGCAGATCGCCGCCGTCCCCGCGCCGGCGGTGGCGGACGCGATTGCATCGTCGCATTCGGTGGCGAGGCCGATGAGTACGATCGCCGTGTAGCGCCGACTCCTGCCCTCGGGCACGTCACCGCTGGTTCCACGACGAATGCAATGGCAGTACATCCGCTCTTTGGGGAGGAACATCCGTTCTAATCCCCGGACAGACATCGCCCGCATCTCTTTAATGGCTTCGCGCAATTGGCTCACTGCGGCGAGTTGCTCAGCTACAACTTGCATCGGATACGCACGCTAGGGGCTGATCGGAGCAGCCACGGTGGTCAGGGCGTTCAGCGCGGCGTTTTGATTCAGGAACCCGAACGGATCGAATGAATCCTGAAGTCCATTGCTTCCACGATTGAAGGCTACGCCCTCGGAGTTGCTGTTCAGGAATTCCGTCCCCGAGGCGCTATAGGTGATCGTCACGCCGCCGCGGATGAAGAGGTTGCGGTTCAGGAAGTCCAGGACCTTGGTTCCCACAGTTTCGGGGACCCACAGCACATCCCCGGCCGCCAGGGTGATGTTGGGATCCTGCCCCCGCTTGATTCGTGGAAAGCTCAGTCTCACGCGCACATCGCTCCCATCGGGTTGACGTCGAATCAGCGTGCCTTCCTGGGGGTACACGTCCTCGCGCAGCCCGCCGGCTGCGGCCAAGACTTGCAAGACGCTCATTTCCACGCCCGGCGGGTACGCCTGCGGCGCGGGCCGATTCACCAAGCCGCCGACGAATACCGTGTTTGGCTGGGCGGCGTCGACGACGACGGTATCGCCGGTCTCCAGCGGCCTGAACGCAAGCGCTTTCTCAAGTTCGACGGAGTCATGCAGGTTGACCGATTGATGCTCGTTGGGCTTCCGAAGCCTCTGCAGCGTGACCTGTCCGGAGGCGGTGCTTGACACGCCGCCGGCGGCTAGAACCGCGAAGAGCAGGTTTCGTTCGGAGTTTCGCAGCGACACCATCCCCGGGAGCGTGACCGCGCCGCGAACCAGCACGTTGATCGTGTTGAAGTCGACGATCGCGACGTTGACAGTCATCTGCCGGACAATAGTCGGCACGTAGGCGGCCTGGATGACGTCCTCCGCCTCGGTCTCCTCGAGGCCCGCGACGGCGACCGGTCCGACGAGTGGCAGATCGATCTCACCCGCGCTATCGACGCGCGCGCGATACGCACTGGTCGCGGTCGCCTGTTCCAGGCCGGTCAGTGTCACATCGAGCAGATCGCGATTCCCGATTTTGTAGGTGCCGAGATACTGGTCGACGGGATGAACGGAAGGTTTCGGCGGTTCAGCGGTTGCGGTTGGAGCGTGGGGCGCCGCTTGCCGCGCCAGGAATTCGTCCAGGCTGATCCGAGGATCCGCGCACCCTGCGATGGCCAGCACCGTGAGTTGGCACAGGGCCATCGCGACGCCTGAGGAAACGCCGCGCAGGCGTGCGCTCATCCCGACGCGGGGGTCTGGTACTCCATTGGACCAAAACCGGCGTACGCCCGCGCGGGGTCTGGAACCAGCCACGTGTGTGGCACGCTCCAGAGCCCCCCGAGGGTACCCAACGTGGCCAGCAGTATCTTCAAGTCCAACCATAGCGACAGATGTCGCACGTACATGATGTCGTACGTGATCCATTGGTGAAAATCTCCCTCTACCCGTTGATCTCGGCAAATCTGCCAAAGACCTGTAATTCCAGGCCTGACGGACAACCGAGCACGCCTCCATGGCACGCAAATCTGGTTTTCGCGAAACGGGGAGGGACGGGGGCCGACGATACTCATCTGCCCGAGGAAGACGTTAATAAGTTGTGGAAGCTCATCGATATTCGTCGCCCGGAGCCAAGCTCCCACCCGCGTCACGCGGGGGTCATTATCCAGCTTGAATTGCGGTCCGTCGAGGGCGTTTTCAGCATAAAGTCGACGCTGGCGCTGGTGGGCATCCTGACACATCGTTCGAAACTTCCAGCACGCGAACCCCTTTCCGCCCTTGCCCTCTCGTGTGTGGCCGAAAAAGGCCGGGCCCGGCGAGTCGAGTTTTACGGCGATTGCGGTCAGGAGGAACAGTGGCGCGAGCAGCACCAGCGACACGGTCGCCACGAGAGAATCAGCCGCCAGCTTCAGAAACGGGTAGATTGATCGCAGGGCAATTCGTGCATCGCTCGGAGATGAGGCGTCCGTCGCCTGCCGGACCATGTGGCCGTCAGCTTGCAGAAATGGGATTGGTTCCGCCATCCCCCGATCGCCGGGCATGGCGTCGCGCTGTCGACGACGGTCCCCGTGAATCGCGACGTGGCGCACTCTTTCGTCGCTGGCGACCGTCGATTCCATGCCCACAACCGCCTGTGCGACGAGCGCCCCGGAGTGTATCTTGCTGCCTCGACCAATCACGCTGGGTCCCACGACCGATGCCCCTGCCTCGATTGTCACATGTTCCTGAATAATGACCGGCGAGACGATCCGCACGGATGGATGGATTCGGCAGTGCGGCCCGACTAACGTGCCCGGACGCATTCGGGTGAAGCCGTCTGGTGTTTCCACGGTGCCGGCTCGCATGGTCCAGTGCTCGTTGGAAGTCAGGAGGCCCCGCTCCCACGACAGGTCGATGACCCCCGACGAGACCGGAAGATCGCGGCTGAGCAGGCCGCGCGAAGACAGCGTCGCGCGGAGATCCGCCAGCGACCGCAGGCGAAGCCCCTCCAGGGACGCCACCAAGGGAATCAATGAGTGCATCGTGGCTGCAATTCGGCTGCAGGTTACGTCCTGGTAGTCCCTGACGATCCGGGTCACCTGTCCGTCTTCGTTGCAGCGGACGCATTCCCTGGTCCCGCCCGCCGACCACTCCGTGGCTACCCGGTGACTGGCCCATCGCGTGCCGGAGCGATCGCGGAGAACGGCGGACAGGTCCAGTCCGCCGGCAGGCCGGTATCTTGGGTCGATGATCAACACGTGATCGGAAGGCTCGTATTCGCGCACCAGCGATGTGATTACATTCTCGTCGACGACCTTCGTGCCCGCGGGAGCGACCCGCCGCATTTGTTCTTCATAATCGTCGGACGGTGTGAATGTTGGGAGGATGCGCAGATCGGAGCACCCGGCTTCGCGAACGGCATCGGACAAGTCGCTGAGAACGGTGCCGCACCCGAGCGGCATCGTGAGGAGTGACCGGGACGTTCCCTGGTCCGCGAGGTAGGCGGGCTGACAATCCAGAATGACGCAAATCAGATCCAAGCGACTTCCCCCGTGGACACCGCCTACGTCACGACCTCTGCGGAGGCGGAATAAGAATATCGACCGTACCCACTATAACCCAGTATCTGCTCGGCGCCGACGAGTACGGTACCGAGCGGTTTGCAGCCGGCGGACGCCAGCAACGAAACAGCTCCGAAGACATCCGCCTTGCGGCAGTGGGACGCCCGTAGCGTCAGGATCGCGCCGTCCACCTTACCCGCCAGGATACGCGCGTCCGCGACTGGCAGAATGGGCGGGCTGTCTAGAAGTATGACATCGTACGACTGTTTCCATTGGTCGAGCGACCGCTCGAAGGTGTCGTTGGCGATGAGTTCCGAGTCCAACTCGGGTCCGCAGGTTCCGGACGGGATCACGTCGACACCCGGCGTCGATGAGTGTGCCACGGCTTCGTCAGCGGACACGGAACCGTTCAGCACTTCGACAAGACCGATTCTTCCGCCGACGTTAATCCGCTGCGTCAAGCTTGCCCGTCGCAGATCGGCGTCCACCAGTAGGACGCGTTTGCCGATGTCCGCGAAGGATCGCGCCAGCAACATCGCGACGCTCGTTTTGCCCGCTTTCGCGCCCGAGCTCGTGATCAACACTGAAGAACACGTCCCGGGCGACAGGCGATCGACCAGCGCCGTTCGGATCATCCGCATACTCTCGTGCAAATCCTCCGACGTATCGTTCCACAAATCGGCCTCGAAATGGACCTTTGGGAGATATCCCAGAAACGGCAAGTGCGCCGCGGCCGGCACGTCGTCGATCCGCCGCACTGACGGGTCCAGGAACGCTCGCATGAACGCGGCGCCCAGTCCCGCGCAAAACGCGCCCATGAATGCCATTAGGGTCATCAGCATGCGTCGGTCGCGCGCTGGACGCGCCGGGAGCATCGCTTCCGACGCGATGTTCACTCGACCCGCCGCCTGACTTTCCATCCGCAATACGCTCAGACGCGAGCGGACAAGCACCGCCTCCGCACGCATCTCGCCGGTCTTCTCGTCCAACGCGGCGAGGTCCACTGCCCGCTCGCTTAGCAGGTTCACGTGCTCGGTCTGCTGTTCGATCGCATCTCGAAGTTGCTGCTCCCGGTTCACGCTCTCGGCGATTGCGTTGGTCAACCAGACTTCGTCAAAGGGCGCGCTCGCGGGTGTCCCGTCCGTGCCAACCACCGTTCGAATCGGGGTGGCGCTGGGATCGTCCAGCTCGTGCTCCCGATTGGCCAGAAGCTCCTCGGCGTACTCCCGGTCCGCCACGCCCCGCTTGACCGTCGGATGGCCGTCGCCGTAGTGCTCCCGC
>JAJDDS010000122.1 GCA_029260195.1 Phycisphaerae bacterium | reverse complement strand
GACACAGATCGTAGTCGGCGCCATCCATCGCGTCCGGAATGGGATGGCGCCCGTCCCCTCCGCGATCCGCCCAAAACCGCCATTTCACGTGGCCACGGGCGCGCGCGGCAGTTCTCAAGGAAACACAGATCACACCGGACGTTATCAAGATGTGGAGACCGACACCCAACCTGATCGCCGACCCAAGACGTCACACGTCAGATTCGCGCCCCATCCCCTTGCCGTACACGGTCAGCCCGCCGGCGCCAAACGAACCCACGGCGCGTGTGGCAGATCAACCCAGTGCCTCCCGCTCCGTCGCCAAGATCCACCCTACGAGCCCGAAACCGCCGATTCACCTCCAGATCCACCCCCTTCGCGCGCCGCGCCACCGCCAATCGATCCGTCGCGAATGCCGTCGCTGGCGGAATCGCTCCACGAAGCCGGAATCGCCGCCTCGCCCCCAGTTCAGACCGATCGCGAGTGCCGCGCCCGTACCGCGCGAACCCAGGGCCACGCCCGTCAAGGCTACCCGGTGGGTGAGCGCGCGATCGTCGTCGCGCGGACGCTGGCACGGCCTTTACCCTGCCGCTTCGAGTCGTACAGCGCCCGGTCCGCCTCGCGGAGCAAATCCGCGCCGGTGTCGGGACGCGCGCCGCGCCGGGACGCCACGCCGGCGCTAATGGTCACCTTCGGCGACACCTTCAGCAGACTCGCGCGCTGGCCGAACAGTTTCACCAGGCGCTCCGCCGATTCGGCGGCTTCGGACGAACTCGTCCCCAACAGGATCACCACGAACTCGTCGCCTCCAAGCCGAAGCGCGACGTCGCTCGAACGCAACGATCCCCGCAGCAGTTCGCCGAAGAAGCTCAGCAACTCGTCCCCGGCTTGGTGTCCGAGCGAATCGTTGAGTGCCTTGAAGTTGTCGAGGTCGAACACGATGATGGACATGTCCTCACCGCACTCAACTTGCTCGGAGAACACCTTCTCCAACCGATCGTCGAGCAGGTTTCGGTTCCCCAACTTCGTAAGCGGGTCGATCCACGCTTTCCGCTCCGCCTGCTTCAAGAGTGCCCTGATCCGCCGTGTGCGCTCAGCCACCTTGACGTCCATGGTACGTTCCAGACTTCCGACGCGCATGCGGAACCGCTCGTGGGACTCCGTGATGGATGAGAAGTGGCGGGCAAGAGTGCCGATGTCGTCTTTCCGGTCCGTCGGAAGCCGCCCCAGTCTCCCAACGCCGCCGGCGGATGTCTCGACGATCATCCGCCGCAGCGGCGTCCACAACGAGCGACGCATCGCCTCTCGAATCCAGCACCAACCGACGCCGCACAGCAGAGTCATCGCCAGCGGAAAAACCCACCACGCGTCAGCCGTCCATGCAGTCATGTCGGGACGTCGGGCAAGAAGGACCAACCGGTACCCTCCTTCGATCGACGCCGAACGCACAGCCACTGTCCCCAGCGGCGCCTCGAGTCGAACCGTTCGCGCGCCGGCGCGTAGCGGATCCTCGAGCGATTCGCGGCGACCAAGGTCCTCGGGCTGCAATCCGACGATAGCGCCCGCCGGGTCAATCAACGCGGCGCCTTTTACGTCCGGATCCGACAGTACCGTCCAGGACCACCGGACGAATCGTTCGTCTAGCAGCGCGCCGGTGGGATCGGCGCCAGGTGTCTCCATGGCGCGACAGCCCACACGCAGCTCGGTGTCGAGATGCCGTTCGTAGGCCCCCGCACGTTCTGCCAGGGTCGCGAGCGCGTGCAGTCCGATTGCGCCGGCTGCAATGATCCCCAATCCGATCAGAATGCCTCCTTGAGTGCTTGTGGAAACCGTGCCCGCGTTGGCGCCCATTGGTTCCTCCGCGCGAACCGGACCTGTTCTGTATCCCCGATTCCGACGTCTCGACACGCCCCGGGCCCGCTCGGATGTCAATTGGCACGCTCCCTTTCCTTCTGGCGTCGCGCCCCCGCGCCACACCATTCGACAATCCGCCTCCGACGTCGCGCTAGCCTTGTAACTATATGTATACGATACACTTACGGTGTTCTGGGGTCCGATATTCAAATGACCCTTCCCGTAGATTCCGGTTATTCTCTTGCCGCCAGCGGTGTCGGGGTTACGCTATACCGATTGGACGTACCGATGGCGCCGGATGCGTCCAACCGCGAGCGCGACTGGTACGATCGGCGACGGACTATTGAATATGCCTGTTGAGACCACGGACCGAGTTACAGGGACCCAATCGGCGACCGGTAATGGGTACCTCGGCTTCGAGAAGCCGCTGCATCGCATCGAGGCGGACATCGCGGCCCTCGAGATCGAACAGCGTCAGAGTGGGCGCGACCTCTCCGACGAGATCAAGCAGCAAAGATCGAGACTCGTCACCAAAACCAAACGGCTGTACACCCATCTCACCGCGTGGGAGACCGTCCAGGTCGCGCGTCACCCGCAGCGGCCTCAGATCACCGATTACACCAAGAACGTCGTTCGCGATTTCTGCGAGTTGCACGGTGATCGAACGTTCGGCGACGATCGCGCGATCATGGCGGGCTTCGGGCGCATCGGCGGCCACAAGGTCATGATCGTCGGGCACAACAAGGGCAAGGACACTCGTGAACGGATTGCGTGCAACTTCGGCTGCGCGCATCCGGAAGGCTACCGCAAAGCCCTCGCCAAAATGAAACTGGCCGCGAAGTTCAAGCTGCCGGTCGTTTGTCTGATCGATACGCAAGGGGCGTTCCCGGGGATCGGTTCCGAGGAGCGCGGCATCTCGCAAGCCATCGCCCTCAACATGTTCGAGATGTCGCGTCTGCCGACTCCGGTTGTGTGCGTAGTCATCGGCGAGGGGGGGAGCGGCGGGGCGCTCGGGATCGGCGTTGGCGACCGTGTGGCTATGTTCGAGCACAGCTTCTACTCGGTGATTTCAGCCGAGGGGTGCGCAGCCATCCTCTGGAAAACGCACGAGCAACGCCAGCGCGCGGCTGAATGCCTCAAGTTCACCGCTCCGGACCTGCGGAAGCTTGGAATTGTGGAGGACGTCATTCCCGAGCCCGTCGGCGGTGCACATCGCGCACCTGAGGAAGTCTACCGTGCGCTTGAACAGTATCTGATCGACACGCTTCGGGATCTGAAGCGTCCGCGCATTCAGACGTTGGTCCGGCGGCGGTACGAACGATTCCGAAGCATCGGCAACTTCTTCGACGCTCCGTCGGATCACGCGAAGTCCAAGTCCCGCAAGACCGCGCGGGCGGCGTCGCGGGTCCGCAGCGCCCTGACACCGACGCGCCGCTCGGCGTCAGGCAACTCCGCCTAGCGCAGCCTTCGATCGATCACCAGCCATGGCCTCTCGATCCGATGTCGATCCAAAACGTCCATGCGGATCGTCGCGTCGCATGCCGCGCGCGTCGTCTCCGTCAGTCCTTCGGGTCGGTTTCAGCCATCAGAGCGTCGATCGCGCCGTCTATCTGGAACGGCATGAGATTCTTATGTCGTATCACACCCTTGTGATCCACGAGGTACATCGTCGGAAACGATGACACGGCCCACGTCGCGCAGATCGAGCCCGGTTTCGGCGGGCCGTCCATGATCGTCGGCCAGCTGATGTCATGCTTCTTGATGGCGCGTTTTAGCGTGCGTTTGTCGTCCCCACTGTTGATCCCGAGAATCGTGAAAGGGTGGTCCTTGAGCTTCTCGTAGATCTCCTTCTCGTGCGGGAGCATCTGCATGCACGGGACACACCAAGTGCCCCAGAAGACGAGCAACACGACCTTGCCCTTGAACTGCGAGAGTTTGATCTCGTTGCCCTTGACGTCCTCGCCCACCATGTCCGGAGCGTTCATGCCGATTTGGAGGTGTTCAATGACGAAGAGGTAATCGGCAGCCTCCTTGCCGACGTCGTCTTCGGCAAACTCCTCAGCGAGCGCACGGAATATGTCCGCCGCGCGCTTTCTCTTCGCCGCGCGGTCCGCTCCGCCGCCCATCATCTTTGTGAACGGCGACCCCTCGAACAGCATCGTCGCCATCGCCAGCCGGGCGCGACTCTTCGCTTCTCCGTCCGGGTTTTTCGCGGCAACCGTCTCGAGAAAACCGACGAGCGCGTCTTCGCCGACGGACATGACGGCGAACTGCAGGCCGCCGAGATGATCTTTGATCGCGGGGTCCGCCGCGTGACTTTTCTCAAGTCCCTCAAGTGCCCATGCGGCTGCGCTGTCGGTCTTTGGCATGCCCGGAAAGCCCATCTCATGCGTGACTAGCCAGCCCAACGCGGGCACGGCGGCTGGTTGGCCGGCGTGCTTCTCCGCATACGCGCGGAACTTCTGCCGAAATGCGTCCTCCGGCATGTGGGTCGAGGGGTCGAAGTGAACCATGCCGTCGCCTTGGTCCATTTTCTTCATGAACTCCGTGCGGGCCTGTTCGTAGGCGCTCGATAGTTCGTCCCATTCGGCGTCCGCGAAGACCGAGTGCGCGCCAATGAGCAAGGGCAAGAGTGCGACTGGGGAATATGCTATCCGAAACACTTAGTGTACTCCTGAGTAAACTGGGACAGATGCGCGCACCGGTCCTCTCGCGGCGCGGCGCACGCGACCACACATCGTATATGACGTACGACGAGGGCGGTACCCCTCAATCATTCGACACGGGCGAGGGAGTGCGTCCCGAATGGGGAGGCGGGCTCACGGGAAGAGGGGGACATCACACCGTTCGGCGGGGAAGCGGTTGACGGGGATCATGGGGGCACTCGGCGGTCTACCGGCTTCGAGCGATTTTGGCCCAAGTGTCACGCAGCGACACTGTTCGATTGAAAACCAGGCGGTCCGGTTGGCTATCAGCCGTATCGACGCAGAAGTAGCCCTGTCGCTCGAACTGGAATCCGCTACCGGGTGAGGCGTCGCGTAGGCTTGGCTCGACTCGGGGGGTCGTGAGGGACACGAGCGAGTCCGGGTTGAGGTAAGTCTTGAAGTCGGCGGAGTCCTTGGAGCTGTCGGGGTTTTCCTTGACGAACAGCCGGTCGTAGAGGCGAACTTCGGCGGGTAGGGCGTGATTGGCGGAGACCCAGTGGAGGGTGCCCTTGACCTTGCGTTCGTCGGGTGCGTCGCCGCCCTTTGTGGCGGGGTCGTAGGTGCAGCGAAGCTCGACGACGGCACCCGACTCGGCGTCCCTGACGACGTCGGTGCAGGTGATGAAGTAGGCGTATCGCAGCCGGACCTCGCGTCCGGGGGCCAATCGGAAGAACTTCTTCGGGGGATCTTCCATGAAGTCGTCGGCTTCGATGTAGAGTTCGCGGGAGAATGGGACCTTGCGCGCGCCTGCGTTTGGATCCTCGGGGTTGTTCACCGCGTCGAGTTGCTCGCACTCGCCTTCGGGGTAGTTTTCGATGACGACTTTGAGGGGGCGCAGGACAGCCATCACGCGCGGCGCCCGTTTGTTCAGATCTTCGCGGACGCAGTGTTCAAGTTTGGCGACGTCGATCCGGCTATTGAATTTGGCGACACCGATGCGTTGGCAGAACAGTCGGATGGACTCGGGTGTGTATCCGCGTCGGCGCAATCCGGACAGCGTCGGCATCCGCGGATCGTCCCAGCCGTCGACGTGTTTGTCTCGGACCAGTTCGAGAAGCTTGCGTT
>JAJDDS010000121.1 GCA_029260195.1 Phycisphaerae bacterium | reverse complement strand
CCGCGGCTCGATCGTCGGTGCAGGCGACCTCACGTGACGGCGCGTTTTCGTTGATCAAACTCTCGGCCGTTTGCGTCGCCAGCCGCACGCAGTCATTGAGCGACACGCCGTCCAGGTAGTTCCCAATCAGATGCAGACCGGGCGACGAAGCCACCCGCTCGCGGATGCGGGCGATCTTAGCACGGTGTCCGAGGTGGTACTGCGGGATGGCGTTGGTGTGGCGACAGACGTTGACGAGCATCGGCGCCCCGCGGATATCCAGCGGATCACGCAGGGCGTTCGTGGCGGTGCGGACGAGATCATCGTCATCGCGCGAAAGGGCGTCGGGATGGCCCGCTCCGCCGATGAACACCCGCAGCAGACGGTGGCCGTGCGGGGCGTGATGCGGAAAGACGCTGTCCGCCCAGAGTACGCCCATCAGTGGGAATTCCCGCTCGTTGTGCGGAACGAGGAATCCGAACCCGTCCATCGGGTGAGCGATGTCTTCGCGGCGGTAGCCGAGGTTCAACACCGCCAGCGACGCGCTCTCGATCGATCGCATGATGGTGGCGGCCTCGGGGAGGGTGGGGTCCAGCAGCGCCGCGGCGCCGGTAACCGGGAGGGCCATGACCAATCGACGGCAGACGAAGGTGCGCACGCGCCCGTCCGCGTCGCGGCAGTCCGCCTCGAAACCGCCGTCGAACGCGCGGATCGCTTCGGTGCGGTGGGCGGTCAGCAGGTCGTCGCCCAGTGTGGCGCCGAGGGCGCCCGTGAGCGCACCCAGTCCGCCGTCGATGCTCACCAACCCACGCCATTTGCGACGCGGCCGCTTCTGGTGTCGTTTCGATCTCAGCGCCGAGGTCAGTCCGTAACCGATCAAACTGCGGGCGGAGCCGTCCACTTTTCCGGCGCCCGGAAAGCAGCCGCTCAGACTCAATCGCCGAGTGTCGCCGGCGAGGACGCCGGAAATGACCGCGCTGACCATGGTGTCCGCCACTTCGGGACCGAACCGGCGGGCGGCGGCCTGCTCGATGGTCTCCTCGGCGTCACCGGGTCTGCGACTGGCGATCAGCCCCGCGATCAGGCGCAAGCGGGCGCCGGGGCTGAGGAGTGGAGTCGTCAACAATCGGATGGGGTTCGTCGGTACTTGCAGCAACTGCCCGCGCCGGTAGATGAAACGCTTGCGGGCTGCGCGGTCGGCGGACACCACGCGAACCCGATCCGACAGTTCGACCAGCAATCGTTGAAACGACGGGTCCCGAACCATCACGTTGAATGGGCCTTGCTCGAGGAGAAACCCGTCGCTCGCATCCGTGCGCGTACATCCGCCGACGGTATCGCTTGCTTCGATCAGTCGGAGGTCGACGCCGGCGCGTCGCAAGCGCCAGGCGGCGGCCAATCCGCTGACCCCGCCGCCAATGACCAGAACATCCGTCTCGGATCGCGATGCGTTCATGGTTCTCTAAGCCTCCACGGCGCGCGGCGTCGCGTTTTCGTGCGCGAACGTCTTGCACGCCTCGATTAAGGAAAGGACGTTTTCCACGGGGGTGTCCTTGAGCAGGCCGTGTCCCAGATTCAGGATGTGTCCGGTACCGCCGCCGGCGCGCAGACACGCGTGGGTCGCGTCAACGACTTCGGCTGGCGTTCCGGTGGCGACGAGGTGATTGTCGACGTTGCCCTGAAACGCGACGCGATCCCCGAACCGCGACCGTTCCCACTCCAGATCGACGCAGGAACCGACGCTTAACACGTCCGCGCCGGTGCTGGCCATCAGCTTGACGGCTGACGTGCTCTTGGCGAAGAGGATCGTCGGGACGCGGCCGGCCAGCGCGGACAGTATTTTCGTTTGATAGGGGTGAGCGAACGCGCGGTATTCGAACGGGGTGACAAGTCCGGCGGAGGATTCGAACAACTGCACCGCGTCGACGCCGGACTCGATTTGCATCGAGAGATAGTCGATGGTCATGTCGGCCAGCCGGTCCAGCAACAATCTGAACGTCGCGGGGTCGTCGTTCATCATCGCCCGGGCGCGGTGCGGGGCTGTCCCCGGACTGCAACCCTCGATCATGAAGAACGCCAAGGTCAGCGGGGCGCCGGCGAATCCCAGGAGGGGCAGCTCGCCGTCGAGCGATTCGCGCACCACGCGCAGCGTCTCGGCGACGAACGGCAGCTCGTCGGCGGGGTCGTATGATCGCAGCGCGTCGACGTCTCGCCGTGTGCGGATCGGTGTCTCCAGAACCGGACCGGGGCGGAACAGGAACTCAGCGCCCATCGGCGCCAGGGGGGTCAGGATGTCCTGGAAGAAGATAATGGCGTCCACGCCGAACCGTTTTGGCAGCAGCGAGATCTCGGCGGATAGCTCGGGCGTACGAAAGGCGGCTTCGAGCGGCATGGCGTTGCGTTGACGAATCGCGCGATACTCGGGGTCGAATCGCCCGGCTTGGCGCATCAGCCAGACCGGCGTGCGTTCGGTGCGTTCACGCCGTGCGGCTCGCAGCACCAGGTCGTTCTTAGTCATCACGGATGTCCTTTCGTCGTCTCGGTCAATGGGCACTGGCGGGCAAGCCG
>JAJDDS010000013.1 GCA_029260195.1 Phycisphaerae bacterium | reverse complement strand
AATCGTTGGCGGGGAGGAACTTCGCTCAATGCCGCTCTTTTTGCGCTCTCGGCGTCGCCTGTCGTGGCTCAGCGTGAACATCCTGCTGAACGTGCTCGCGGCCAGCGTGATTGCATTTTACCAGGACACTTTGGCGGCGGTGATTGCTCTGGCGGTGTTCCTCCCGATTATTTCCGATATGAGCGGCTGTTCCGGGAATCAGGCGGCGGCCGTAAGCATGCGGGAACTCGCGATTGGGCTCCTGCGACCGGTGGACCTAGTATATGTACTCGGCAAGGAAGTGCTGCTGGGGATGATCAACGGTTGCGCGTTGGGAATATTGATTGCGACTGTCGCCTGGCTGTGGAAAGGCAACCCGTATTTCGGTCTCGTTGTCGGTGGAGCGCTGGCTCTTAACACGATGGTGGCGGTGTGCATAGGCGGCAGTATTCCGCTTGTGCTCAAACGCATTGGTAAAGATCCGGCACTCGCCTCCGGCCCGATTCTGACCACAGTCACAGATATGTGTGGTTTCTTCATTGTACTGAGCTTTGCTTCGGCGCTTCTCCCGCAGCTGCAGGGCAGTTGAGGTTGTATGAAATCTCATGGGAATTGATCGGAAGGTCGGGCATCCTCCGGGTTGTTGAACCGGCAACGCTTGATATCGCGATTGGTGAGCTCGAGTCCCAGGCGTTTCTCGCTAGCGGTCCCGCTGTGCCGGAGGCCGTTGGGATGCAGCTACAGAACGTCACGCAAGGCATCGCGGCACGACTAAGACTGCAAAGTGACGAACAAGGCGATGTCGCGACCCAGGTCGAGCCCGCCAGCATGGCCGAGAAGCCCGGAATTCGCCCTGGCGATGTCGTCGTCGCCGTTGGTCCCGATCGCGTCGCAACTCTGAGCGAGTTTCGCGAGGCGCTTGCGAGGCACGAGCTTGAGAAGGGTGTCCGACTTAGGCTAAGAACCGAGGGTATGCAGCGATTCGTGTTTCTGAAGCGGTGAGGTCAAACGGTATGCACGCCTAGCGACGCTCGTCGCACGCCCGATGTGCTCTCCCTGGAGTATGTGCAGCCGTTGTCATGCCTCCGGGCATTGGTCGGCGCAACTGGCGTCACAAGGCGCGACGACCGAAGATCTGCCGGGATGATCTGGAGTGGCCCGCGTTACCCAGATTTGCCCGGATCAAGGCTGCGCGATATACGGATTATCCATGATCTCAGGATTCGCCTTATCTCATGACGGGCGTGGGGAGCCCATCGCTTCCGTCGAAGACCTGCGCCGCGTGTGGGCCGACGAGAATTCTAAGCTCTGGATTGATCTTGAGGAACCGGGAGAAGCGGACCTCGTGGCGTTGAAGGACTTGGTGGACCTAGATCCGGCATCAGTTGAGGACTGCCTTCACGGAGACCAACGTCCGCGCATCGACGAGTTCAATGACTACATGTTCATCGTAGTCTATGGCCTTGTGGGGCTAGACGACCCCAGCGAATTCAACCCGCGAAAGCTCGCGGCCTTCTGCGGCAAACGCTTTCTAATCACGGTTCACCAAGAGCCGTTGCGAACCGTACGAACGGTTCTGGACCGCTGTAACCGCAACGCAGCCGGGGCGCTGGCGAAGGGCGTCGATTCGATCCTGTACAGCATCATAGACGGAATGGTCGACAAGTACGTCGGCGTCGCTGATCGGTACGAAAGCGAGCTCGAGGAACTCGAGGAGAAGTCGCTGAATCCGACGGTGGACGAGCGAATCCTCGCCGACTCTGCGACGGTGCGGCACGATCTTCTCCGCTTGCGCAGCCTCGCTACGTCACAGCGTGAGTTGCTCACGCCCGTTGCGAAAGGTGAGTACGATCACGTTTCCGAATCGCTCGAACAGCGATTCAGTCACGTCCGAGATCATCTAAGTCAGGTCATTGACCTCGTAGACACGCTTCGGGAACGGTTGCACGGCATCCGAGACAACTATCATACGGCCATTGCCAACCGCACCAACGCCATAATGAAGACCCTTACGATCTTTGCGACGATCCTGCTCCCTCTTACTTTCATCGCCGGCCTGTACGGCATGAACCTCCCGCTGTGGCCCCCGCCGGATCATCCGCTGAGCTTCTGGGGGGTACTGTTGTTTATGGCTGCTATCGCTGCCGTACTGCTCGTGTACTTCCGGCGGAAGAACTGGCTTTGAACTGCTCGGCTCCCGGATCGGACCTCGAGTGCCCAGAATCCTGTCATCCGCTTCGAGGTAGCCACGCGACTTGCAGGATAGCAGCTCCACGTTCGGGTGAACACTGTTCCGGGCATCGCCTAGTGCTTCTTTCCGGCACTCCGGCCCCTACGCCTCCGTCGATCCGTTAGGACGCACGTTTTGCGTCCGCGGGGCTCGGCAAGATTACGTTCGGACCTTGGTTTTTCGCCATCAGCGCAGGGCGGATTGGCGCGTGTTGGTTCCCATTTTTTCCACATATCGAGTACCATCATTCCTGAGAGTAGACGCGTTTGGGCGCAGCGAGTTCAAGATTCATGGTCACCAGCGCGGAGAACATATTCAGCAGCATCGTGGTGGGTGTGGGCGGTTCGGAGTCATCGTTCTCGGCGCTTCGGTACGCGTTCGACTTGGCCGATTCCGGTCAAGGTCATGTTAAGGTCATCATCGTCGAGGAAATGATTCCACCCAACGTACTTGCGGTAAGCAGCGGCGCTGCGTTCGCAGGATTCGTCGATCGGGCCCAAGCCGCCGCTAGCTTGCTTGCCGAACAGACTAAGAGAACCGTGCGGGC
>JAJDDS010000120.1 GCA_029260195.1 Phycisphaerae bacterium | reverse complement strand
CGAACTGAGAACGTCCGTGAAGCTGTTGGTGTCATAGATGCCGCCGCCGGCGTAACCGGCAGTGTTATTGACGATGGCGGCGTTAGACAGCCGTGTATTGCTGCTGCTGTTGTAGAGCGCGCCACCGTAGCGATCCGCCTGGTTGTCTACGAATAGGCAGTCAACGAGCAACGAGGCGCTGTTCTGTTGAGCGTAGAACGCTCCACCGGACCCGGAGTCGGCGATGGCGCCGATAACGGCGACGTTGTTCTCGAAGACGCCCTCCAAAACGGTAGCGGCGACACTGTTCCCCGCTGAGAACGCACCCCCGAATAGGGCCGTGTTGGCGCGAAACACGCAGGCTTCAATTACAGCGTTGCTCCCCTGAATCAGACCGACCCCGCCGCCCTGAAGCAGGGCGAAGTTGTCTTCGAAAACACAATGGGCGACAGTTGGGGAGGCCGTGATCGCTATCAGGCCCCCGCCGACTTTGTTGGTGAGGGTGCTCCCGTTGGCGTTCCCACCCTTGATGGCAAAGCCGTCGAGCACGGCTGAACTGTCCTGGGCAAGTTGCCCTTCCGGCCTGGAGTCGACCACATGGAAACTGTTTTCCGCGTTACCGTTGACGTCATCGTCGTCGCCCAGGTCGCCGCTGAGGGTCGTTGGGTGGGTCGCGGGGTTGCGCTCCTCGCGGTCCATCTCCGACCCTTCAAAGCCGCCGTACAGTTCAACGCACGTGGTCAGCCGGAAGTGATTCTCACGGTCGCTGTCGGACGGAGTATAGACACCCTCAGCCACCCAAATCTCCGCGGACACGCTGTTGTCGACGTCGGAGACGCTGGGCTGGCAAGTCGTGCATGTCTCGGGAGTGCAATACGGCTGGAGCGCGCGGGCGGCGCAGATAGCGTCCTGGAGATCGTTGAACGCATCCTCCCAGCTTGATCCGTCGTTCACACCATCCGCGGCAGCGTCGACGTAGAAGCGGAACGCCGGTTCGTCGACCGAGTTGGGAACACCGTTGCCATCGCAGTCAGGATCACACTCGTCGGGCGTACCGTTCCCGTCAGCGTCGAGGCTCTCGCCGCAACCGGTCACCTGGCAGGCGCCGAAAAAAGCGGCGCAATCGATACGGCAGGCATTGGAAATCAAGTCCACAGCCACACAGTCATCACACTCGTCGGGTTGGCAGTTGCCGTCTCGGTCCAGGCTCAGGCGCGCGGCGATGTCGCACTCATCGTCGATGCCGTTGTTGTTGCAGTCGATCCCAGAAGTCCCGAAACAGGTGACGGGGCCATACGAGGCGCTGTGAAAGCCGGAGTCGATCGCGTAATCCCCGCCGGTCGACTGCTCCGCCTGACCGATCCAGGTGATGGAAGCCACCAACGAATAGAGACTCTCGTCGCCCTTCGGACCACCCGAGGCGGACGTGCCGCCGCCGGAAATGTCCATCGGTGCGAAGGAATAGGGACAGTCCACAACACCTGCCTCGGCTGGAGGCTGAGGTGGAGCATCGTTCGTCGCCTGCGCGTCGACGACGAACTCAGTCAGCGTGTAGGGGTTGTGGGTCTCATTCGCGCCGGGCGCGCGGGATCGTGCGTCCGGCTCGGCGTCGAGTGCGCACAGCGAGCCGACCAGGAGTAGCATAGTGGTGTGTGTCATGGTTCCGCTTTCTCTTGTCAGAGTATCGGTGACGCCGCCGCCGAACGCACAATTCCAGGCGCGGCCACGTCCATCTGTTTCGCGACGAACGTGTTCGGCGTCGTCTCCGATCACATGGTTCGCCAACTGGTTGATCTTGCCGTCACACCGAATCGGACGTCGCGCGTGGCGGCACAGCTGCGCTCGGGATCAGTCCGATCCCCTGGATCTCAGGGGCTGCAGAGCGAATCAAAACCACTCTGAAGTGCACCCCAGTCTATCAAATCGACGTCGTCATCGTCGTCAAAGTCAAATGGCTCGCATTCCGGCGAGACGTTTCCACCCGCTCCGGTGAGACACGTTGCCCACTGATCGTAGTCAGCCAGCGTCACCGCGCCGTCACAGTCGACGTCCCCGGCGGCGACGCACGCAAGATAGACAGCCAAACCCTCCGCGGCGGAACTTGGAATCTCGACAAAACCATTAGCGATCATGTCAACCACGGGCTCGACCATCACCATGTCCGATGCGCCGAAATCCGGAGGCACGGTCAGTGCGAGCGTGGCCACCAGTCCGTCGGTGAAGCGGCCGACGCAGGCTGCCTCGGCTGGACAACTCTCGGTGCAGGACAGACCCGCGTGGGCGCCGCCAACGCATTGGCCTCCGATGCAGGCGCCGCCTGGGCACTCGCACGGGCCGGCGCCGGCGTTGCCTGGACCGACGCAATACGGTTCGATGGCGACGTTGGAAAGCTCAACGTCCACGACGCCAACTGGGTGTCCCGGGCCTTCGAGCAGGTCGGCCGTCAAGACAACGGGGAACCCGTTTGGCGTGCTGTCGTCGTATATGCTCCCGGCGTAGATCCCATGCCAGGTCAGCGCGCTGTACATCCATCCGGGGGACGAAAAAGCAATTTGCACGATGATCGAGTTGCTCTCGTCCTCATTGTCGGAGGTCAGCCACAACGCGACTTCAATGGTGTCTCCCGGATCGATCCGGTCGCCGTCGCACCCGT
>JAJDDS010000119.1 GCA_029260195.1 Phycisphaerae bacterium | reverse complement strand
TGGGACCATCGGGTAAGATCAGGCCGCGTTCGAGCGTGTTCTGTCATTGGTCTGAGGTGAGGCGCGGTTATGGATGTTGTCGATGTCATTTCGATTCTGAGCCGGTGGGTGCATCTGCTTTCGGTCGTGGTTGCGGTCGGCGGGGCGTTTTTCGTACGCTTCGCCCTGTTTCCGGCAATCAAGGGCGCACTGTCGCCCGAGGATCACGACAAGCTGCGGGCCGGGATCAGGCCGGTATGGTCCAAGATCGTGCATGTCTGTCTGGGACTTCTGGTCGTCACCGGCGGGATCAACCTGTACGTGACCATGGCGCACGGTGTGAAGCCGATGCCGTATCACGCGATCTTCGGCGTCAAGCTGATTCTGGTGTTGGTGCTTTTCTTCATCGCGGTGGCGCTGACCGGAACGAGCCCCGGTTTCGCTTCGCTTCGCGCGAACGCTCCGAAGTGGCTTGGCGTGCATCTCTTTTTGGCGACCTGCATCGTGTTGCTGTCGGGCGTGCTGAAATCGATCCACCAGGCTGCGCTGACCATCCCGCTGGCTGGTTAGCGAGAACGTCGTGGGCGTTCGGCGCGGCGTGACGGCGTGTGTGATTAGGAATGTCGACTAGTGCCGTCAAGAGCGTAGCCGTTCACCAGTTGTCGATTCCGTTGCGGCGCGAGGTGTCGCATGCCGCCTCGCATCGCCGCGTATCCGAACCGATCGTGGTGTCCATCGAGCTCAACAGCGGCGTCGTGGGCTATGGCGAGACCCTTCCGCGTCCCTACGTCACCGGCGAATCCAATCAGTCCGTCGCCCGGGCGATCGAGCGCATCTACTGCCCGCTCCTGCTGGAAGCCCATCCACCGAGTTTCCCCGACGCGCTCGAACTGATCGACGCCTTGCCCTGGCGCGACGGCAATGGACAGGAGGCCCCCGCTGCCCGTGCAGCCATCGAGTTGGCGATGTTGGACGTTTACGCCCGACACTTCCGCCGCCCGATTTCCGAGTGTGTTGGCTGGATGGGATTCAGCGCGTTCGGATCGCCTGGAAGCGCTCGAACCGTACGTCACAGCGGCGTGCTGACCGCGGCCGATGTTCCGCGCTGCGTGCGCACGCTGCGCATGCTGTGGTGGTATGGGTTGACGGATTTCAAGCTCAAGGTGGGCGATGCCGGTGATCGCGAACGATTGCGCGCGGTTGCGCATTACCTCGCCGGTTCGCTGGCAACCGGACGGGCGACGCTTCGTCTCGACGCGAACGGTGCCTGGTCGCTCGCCGACGCGGTCGATCGGCTGGGCGCGTGGCGCGACGTGCTTATCGAGTCCGTCGAACAGCCGCTGGCGAAGGGTGATGAACAGTCGCTGACCGACCTGAAGTCCTGCGTACATCAGCCGTTGATGTACGACGAGTCGCTGGTGACCATGGCTGACGCCGAGCGACTGGTGGGGCTTCAAGTCGCCGACGGGTTCAACATCCGGATCAGCAAGTGCGGTGGGCTGTTGCCGTCCCTGCGGCTGGCGTACTTCGCGCGCAAGCACGGGATCACGGTTCAGCTCGGCTGCATGGTTGGCGAGACGAGCATTCTGTCGGCTGCGGGCAGGCGGTTCCTGGAAGTGGTTCCGTCGGTGCGTTCAGTGGAGGGGAGCTTCGGCTCGTTCTTGTTGTTGGAGGATATCGTTCGCCGACCGTTGCGTTTCGGGTACGGCGGCCGGGTCCGACCGCTATCCGACGCTGGCCTCGGCGTCGAGGTCGACGCGGGGAAACTCGCGTCGCTGAGCACTGATTCCCAGAGGTTCATGATGTAGCGATTGTGCGGTGATGGACGGTTTCGATCGCGGCGCGCAAGCGACGAGCCTGTCCACATTCGCGCCGTCACCCCGCCTCGTCCCTGGGCTTGATGCCGCGTGACTTGCCGAGAATCTCTCGCCCCTCTTCCGTCTTCGGTGCGATTTCCCAGAGTGTCTGCCAACTGACTGCCGCCCGATCCAACAGTCCCATGTTCTGCAGTGCGAGCGCTATGTTCGCGTGAATGTCGATGTCGCGCGGTTCGTCCTTGAGGGCGGCCTCGAACTGCTCGAGTGCCAAGGAGAATTGATTCTGATCGGAGAACGTCAATCCGAGTTGATAGTGCAGGTCGACATCCTCGGGACGATCGCGGAGCGCGGAGGACAGTGCGTCGAGTGATTCCTCCGGGCGACCCGCCTCTTTGAGCGCCAAGCCGAGTTTGATCGTGGCTTTGACGTAGCTTGGGTTGATCTTCAATGCCGCACGGAACGAGTCGATGGCGTCGTCGAGTCGCCCGCGTTCGCGGAGGAGTAATCCGAGGCGATAGTGCAGGTCGGCGTGATTGGGTCGAAAGCGCAGTGCGTCGGCGTGTCGCATGATCTGTTGGGTCAATAGGTCGTCGACCTTGCTTCCGTCTCGATCATCAAGGCGAGGTGGTTCGGTCGGTGCGAGGTACTGATCGGCCTGGCGCGCCGGCGCCATCTTCAGTTGCAACTGCGCCATCTCGCTGAAGAGGAGGTGCGAGTTCGGCTCGACGCGCGACGCCATCTCGAATGTCTCTTCTGCTTCGTCGAAGTGCCCGCCCTCCTGCTGGGCGCACGCCAGCCCGACGTATCCCGTCAGTAGGCGGTCGTTGATCTCGACGGCCTTGCCGAACCATTGTGCGGCTTCGGCGTAACGTCCGCGGCGCATGTGCGCTGTTCCGGTTTTGACCGAGGCTTCGAGGTATCCGGGATTGAGCTGAACGGCCTTCGCGTATTCCGCGAGCGCGGATTCATCGTCGCCGAGCTTGGCGTGCAGATCGCCCAAGCGCAAGTGGTTGTCCGCAAAGGCGGGCTCACGTGCGATGATCTCGCACATCTCGGCGATGGCTTTGTCGATCATGCCGTCTTTCGCGTACATGGTCACCAGGTCGTCACGCGCGTCCCAGTTGTCCGGGTCGATCGTCAACGCGAACCGATAGCGATGCACTGCGTCATCGAACCTTCCGGTGCGGTAGTACAGGTTGGCAAGTGTCAGGTGCTGCGTGACGTCCTCGGGATCGATCGCGCAGAGTTCCTGGTAGCGATCGATCGCTCCGGAGGGATTCCCCTGCTTGACGTGGATTGCGGCCAGCCGTTCGTGCGCGTTGCGCAATCCGGGGCACAGGTCGAGCGTCGTCGTGTAGTAGGCGACGGCGTCGTCGATTCGGCCCAGCCGTTCGCTGCAACAACCGATCGCGAACAACAGCGGCGGGTCGTTGGGCTTTGTTTCGAGCCCCGTATGAAGCTGCTCGACGGCTTCGTCTGCGTGCCCCAGTTCGTCCAACGCGCACGCCAGTCCCACTCGCGCCGTCACATTGGCGGGATCCAACGTGATGGCTTGCGTGAAGGACTTTCGCGCCCCGACTAGATCGCGGTTGTTCAATAACCGCACACCCATCCGGAAGAGATCATCGGATGTCGCCTCCGCGCGGCGCGCCGCCTCACGGAGGGACGGCGTGGAGTGCTGCTCGGCGTCGACCAGGACGTCGCGAAACGCCGCTGCCAGCTCCGCGAGCAGACCCCGGCCCAGGACTTCCAAAAGGTAAGACATTTCGTACCGCCCCCGTCGGTCGTCAGGCTGATAGCGTTTCGAGCGATTCCTTCGCCGTCGCGTAGTTTCCGTTGATATGGATCGCCTGACGGAGCGCCCTGCGCGCCCGTACCGGCTCTCCCACGTCCTGGTACAATTGCCCCAATGTGGCGTACACGTCGGCGTAGCGTCGCCCGAGCGCCACCACGTGTTCCAGTCGTCCGATCGCTTTCTCATGCCGCCGCGCCCGCCGATGGAGCTTCGCGGACTGAATCAGCGCCGGGACGCAATCCGGATCGAGGCTGACGGCTCGGTCGATGGAGACGATGGCTTCGTCCGCGACGCCGAGCCGGTCCAGCAGACGCCCATGCTGGTAGTAGAGCTCCGCCCGATCACCTCGCTGATCCAGTAGTCGCTCGACCGCGATTCGCAGAAGTGGGCAGACGTCCTCGTCGGCATCATGTTCCGCCGGATCGAGAAACGCGTCGACGATTTCCGGGTTTGCGTCGATCAGGCTGCAAAGCTCGTCGATCGCGTCCCCTTCGTCGGCGACGTCGTCGGCTGGCATGGCGGCGCCGTTACCGGGCACATCCGCATCCGCCGGACAGGCTCTCAACGCCATCGACAGTAGTTGTCCGATCCGAGCGTTGCCTGGCTGAATGCCCTGCGCTCGCCGCAGTAGTCCCAGCGCTCGGCGGGCTTGCGCGCCGGCGGCGTAACACATGGCCAGACTGACCATGGCTTCGGTATGTCGACTGTCCAGTGACAACGCTTGTGTGAATCGCAGTTCCGCTTCCTCGCCTCCGCCGGCGGCTGCGATCAGTGTCCCGAGTTGAAAATGTAGTTCGGCGCAGTCCGGCGCGTAGGCGATGCCGTCACGAAGCGACTTGATCGCCGCCCGCGAATCTCCGCGTTTCCACAGGAGCATGGCGTGTCGCACACGCGAAGTGATGTCGTCGGGATCGTCGTCGATCAGCCGCGCCATCTCGTCGGCGGCTGCCCCATAATCCCCGCGTCCGACGTGACATCGCGTTAGATACGAACCCAAGTGCTCCGACTCGGGGTTCAATCGCATCGCGACGGAGAACTCGTCCGCCGCGCGGTCGTATGACCTTGCGTTCAGTAGGCAAATCCCGCGACGAACGTGATCGCGCGCCTCGAAGAAGCGCCGCAGACGATCCACCATGTCCCCCGCTTTGGTTTTCCGTGTGTGTCCCTCGTCCCCTGACATGACCGTTCCTCCGTACACCTCGAATCGAACCGAGACCGGTTCCGATGGGTGTATCGGTTGGCTGGTCAGGCTTGGTTACTTGATGGCATGCCCCCGGGGACCCGTTATCGGCGACGAATCCAATCCACGATCATCGCACGCTCCCCCGCCGTGAACACCCCGGTGTCCGCGAACGCGCCTGCGACCAGGATCAGGAGGAATGTCAGCCCCCACGTTCCCCCGGCTCCGATAACCCCGAGGGCGGCGATCATCAGCATCGTCGCGATCGACGGACGCCGCCCCGTCACCGTGAGCAGGATCAAGCACGTTAGGACGGTCGTTCCGGAGCCAGCCGCGCACACCCAGCCCGCGCGTGGAAGCATCTCGGCGACATCCGCGACCCCATCGCCCCGTATCCCGAGCACCAGGCACGCCAGCGCGACATTGGCGACCGCCCCGGTGAGGGATGAGACGAACGTCCACACCGATCGCTCCTCGAGGTGAAAACGGATCAGCAGGAATTCGAGCGCGGCGAACCAGGCATATGCTAGGAGCAACGCGTCGAGGCACGCTCCCCCGAGTTCGTAGCTCTCTGGAAAGGCCTTGAGGATCAGCGGCTTCAGGAATGACATCACGACCGCCCCTGCGAGTACGACGAGGACCCCCGCCTTGGTTCCGGCCTCCAGCCGTCGCAAGGCTGCTTCCCGCTCGGTCGACTCCCACAGGCGCGTGACGTGCGCGGACAACGCCCGTGACATGGTCTGTCCACCGAGCAGGATCAACTGCGCGAACAGACGCACCGCAAAATACATGGCCGCGGCTGCGTTCCCGCTCACGAACGCGAGATGCCAAAAAACGTACTGCTGCAATCCGTGCCAAGATCCCTGCGACACCGCCATCCAGAAACTGAAGCGCACCAGCTTCCAGTCGATCAGTGGCAGCGTCGCCGCCGCCTCCGTTCGAACCGGTTGCGCGCCGATGTAGCGTATCAGCGATGGCCCCAGCACGACTACT
>JAJDDS010000118.1 GCA_029260195.1 Phycisphaerae bacterium | reverse complement strand
CGCTTGCGAATCCGTGCGTCGAAACATGCGTAACCGTCCTTGACAAACCGGCGTGATCTTGTTCCGTCAACCCAGAATCACCCGCACGCGGCGCACCGCAAGCCCAAAAACGCCAGAAGTTTTTACGAGGGAATCAAGCTTGAAATCGCGTTTGAGTCGTTCGAGGGCGGGGACGGTGTCCGCGAACGGGGGCCAGTTGCCGACCGAGCGGGCGAGCCTTTCGGCGTCGGCGTCGTTGGACTCGGTGTCGAATTGGGCGGCGATTTCGCGGTGGACGTCGCGGAGGATGTCGGGATAGAGAGCGGTGGGCGAGATTATCTCGCAGGCGGCTTCGGCGCGGTTAAAGGCTTGGAGGAGCTGCTGGTCGTCGGCGTCGATGCCCGCGGTTTTGGCCCACGGTCGCAGACAACGGAGGATTCCGGTTTCCCAGTCGATGAGCGTTCCGTAGCAGTCGAAGGTGATCGCCTGGAAATCGGTAATTCGCACTTGGGGTCTCGCTCAGTCGTCAGTCGCTTCTCACGGTGTTGAGTCGTTCGGAGATGGTGGCGGCGCGGCGTTCGATCGCGGTGAAATCGCGGGCGGCCATGTCCGCCGGGGTGAACAGGGATCGCACGAATCCGACGCCGAATGCGCCGGCGCCTAGCACGTCGACGAAATTGTCGGCGTCGACACCAGCCGTGGGGAAGATGCGGAGTTGGGGGAGTGGTCCCCGGACGGCGCGGAGGAAATCGATCACGTCGGCTGGCGCGGGAAAGAGTTTGAGTATGTCGGCGCCGTAGCGGTGGGCGTTCATCATTTCGGTGGGCGTACGGGTACCGGGGACGCTGACGACGTCGAGTCGGGCTGCTTCGGCGATGACCTCCGGATCGCAGACCGGCGATACAATGAACCGCGCTCCCGCGTCGACGGCGGCGTGGACTTGTTGGGTGGTCAGAACGGTTCCGGCGCCGACGAGGAGGTCGTCGCGTTTGGCGAATCGAGCGATGGATTCGAGGGCGTTGGGTGTGGTGAGGGTGAACTCGACCATTCGAAACCCGCCGGCGACCGCGGCTTCCATCGCGTCGGTTGCGAGCTGCCCGTCGTCACTCCGCACGATGGCGCTGACCTTGCGTCGCTCGATCTCGGTTAGGATGTCGTTTCTTCGGCTCACGGTCGTGCCTCTGGATCGTTTCACAGCACGTCGACGGCCCGTCAGATTAGCCTCGCCCGTGAGATAAGGCAACGCGTCGAGCGTGGACATGAGGGGTGGCGCGGTCGCCCAGTAGTTGCGCAAGCTCGCTGCCACCAAACGTCGGACAGAGCGAGGTCACGCGCTCTATACCTGCTCAGGGGGCGTCAGGGGCTCAATTGATGAAACTCCATAAAATCCACCTGGAATGCGGTCCATGGGTCGTGCATGCTCAGCGCAGGTTGGTAATGCGCGGTGCCGCTTGCCCATCAGCGAATCATCAATTCTCGGAAGATGGGCTTTGAAGGCACCTTGCCGGATCGCATGACTCTTGTAGCGGGGTCTTGCGTTCGAGGCTTGAGCCGGCGATCGCGGCGTTCGATGACAAATCTCAAAGGGGGTGGGGCAGATGGCAATCACCGATTCTACCTGTCACTTGAGTAGTCTCCATTCGCGCGGCGCGCGGGGTCTCGCGTGCATGACCCGTCGCTTGCGCTCCGGGCTCGGAATGCCGCGGGCGAAGGCGAGTCCGGCCGGATGTCTCGTGGTTCTCCCGATTGTCGTGTCGGCGCTCGTGCTGATGTTTGCGTCGCGCGCGCCCGGGCTGCCATTGGACGATCAGTGTCGTATGAATGATCAGGCTGAGTTTGCCGTGCTTGATCCGACGGCCGACAGCCATTTCGGAGGAACGGTGGCCATCGAGGGCAACGTTGTTTTTGTCGGCGCGTCTGATGACGACGTAGCCGGCTCCGGTTCGGGCGCCGTGTATGTCTACAGCCTTGACGGAGGATTGCTGCAGGAGGAGGCGGTGATCGTGGGCGCGGAGGTTGAGGCGGGCAGCCGTTTCGGTATTGACGTCGCGATCAGCGGTGACGTCGCCTTGGTCGGCTCCTATTGGGACGACGACATGGGAATCCGCGCGGGTGCGGCGTATGTGTTCCGATTTGACGGCAACGAGTGGATGCAGGAGGCCAAGCTCTTCGCCGCGGACCCGTATCCTTTCGACGAGTTCGGCAACGCGGTGGCCATTGACGGCAATGTCGCGGTCGTCGGGTCCTCGCGCGACGACGACGCATGCCCGGGTGAACTCAACTGCAATTCCGGCTCGACGTACGTTTTTCGATTTGACGGAATCGGTTGGATCCAGGAGGCGAAACTCACCGCCTCCGACGGCGCCGACGATAATCGTTTCGGCGGTGTCGTGGCTGTGAGCGGGGACTTGGTCATGGTGGCATCGATGTTTGACGACGATGCTTGTCCCTGGAACCCGAACTGCGATTCGGGGTCGGTCTACGCCTACGGATTTGACGGGTCGAATTGGTTGGAACAAGCTAAGCTGACCGCGTCCGATGCCGGCTCGGGGGACAGGTTCGGCACGGGTCTTGTGGTCGCCGGCGACGTCGCCTTCCTCGGAGCCCCAGGGGACAATGAGGCCGGTTCCCTGGCGGGTGCATTCTACATTTTCTCATTCGACGGCGCGGTTTGGATCGAAGAGACGAAGGTCACAGCGTCGGACGCGACCGGCGGTGAGTCCTTCGGCAGCGCGCTGGCCCTCAGCGGAGAGCGGCTCGTCGTGGGCGCATACACCGACGACGATGCGTGCCCTGAAGATCCAGATTGTCGGTCGGGCTCCGCGTACGTCTTTCGTTACGACGGGGTCGCGTGGGCGGAAGACGTCAAGCTGGCGGCCTCCGATGCATTCGAGGATGACCGTTTCGGACTCGCGGTGTCGATCCGTTCCGACGCCGTCATCGTCGGCGCGATTCACGACAACGACGCTTGCGTCGACGACCCCGAATGTCGAGCCGGATCAGTCTATCTGTTCACCGGGTTCCTGGAGGATTGCAACGGTAACGACGCGATCGACACGCGCGACGTATTCGTGGGAACGAGTCAGGACTGCCAGGGCGATGGTACGCCGGACGACTGTCAACTGGTGGACAACGACACTCTTCCCCCAGGCGGGGACGGCGTTCCGGACGAATGCAATTGCACCGAGAACTCCGCGTGCGACGACGGGGATCTCTGCACCGGCGTTGAATTCTGCGACTTGCAGACACTGCTCTGCGTTCCCGGCGTGGGCGTCGAAGTCGATGACGATGAAGTCGATTGCACGATAGACGGATGCGATCCAGTGACGGGCCTCGTTTTCCACTTGCCCGACAACGCGTATTGCGACAACGGGTACGTGTGTTGGACGGACACGTGCGACCCGGAACTCGGGTGTGTCGCTGACTATGATGCTGCGAACGGGCTGATCTGCGGCGAGGGCGACAGCCAATGTCAAAATGGAGCGTGCGTAGATTGCCCGCCCGAAGGGTGCTCTTGCACGGTGGATGCCCACTGCGATGACGGCAATCCGTGCAAGGGTGTCGAGTCATGCGATGACGGCGCGGCGTTGTGCCAGCCCGGAACGCCGATTGACCTTGACGACGGCGTCGCCTGCACGCAGGACACGTGTGATCCGGAGACGGGTGTCGTATCGCACGATCCGCTGGATGCTCTGTGCGATGACGGCGACTACTGCACGGTTGATGCGTGCGACGCAATTAGCGGGTGCAGCCACGACACGGCGCCCGCGGAAGGAGGACCTTGCTTTATCGATGACGCGCCGGGCGTATGCCAAAACGCCGCTTGCGTGGAGCTCTGCGTGCTCGATCAGCCGCTCGAACTTACGGCCGCCGAGCCGGGAGCGTACGACCAATTCGGAACTTCCGTTGCTATCAGCGGAGATGTTGCACTGATCGGAGCGTCTACCAACGACGAGTTTGGGATGGGGGCGGGGGCTGCACATGTGTATCGATTCGACGGAAGCGTCTGGGTTGAGGAAGTCAAGCTGACCGCCTCCGACGCCGCCTCGGGCGAGTCCTTCGGCCGATCGGTGAGCCTGGACGGAGATGTGGCCCTCGTGGGCGCATGGAACGCGGACAACTCCGGCGCCTTGAACGATGACGGCCCCGGCGCCGCGTATGTGTATCGGTACGATTCGTCGGAATGGGTCGAGGAAGTCAAACTCGTCGCATCCGACGGTGAATCCGCCGACAGGTTCGGTACGTCCGTGGCCCTCGCGGAAGACTTGGCCGTGGTTGGTGCGTCGGGAGAAGGGAGTATCCTGCCGCCGCCGAGCGGCAACGCGATCGGTGCGGCGTACGTGTACCGTTTCGACGGCAGCCAGTGGACGGAGGAGGCGAAGTTGACCTCCTCCGACGGTGAACCGGGAGATCGCTTCGGCGCTTCCGTGGCGACCGACGGCGAGTTGATTGTCGTCGGGGACCCGCATCATGACGCGCTGGGACAGAGCAGTGGGTCCGTTTACGTGTTCGCATTCGACGGATCCGGCTGGGTCGAGGATGCGATACTCCGTACATCGGACGCCGATGTGAAGGACCATTTCGGCAGTGAGGTGGACGTGTCAGGCGAAATTATCGCGGTCGGCGCGTATGGAGACGATGACGCGTGCGCGGACGCCGCATGGTACTGCAATTCAGGCGCGATCTACATGTTCCGGTACGACGGCGTGGGTTCGGTCGAAGAAACCAAGCTGATCCGGATTCACGCCGCCGAAGACGATCTCTTCGGCGATTCGATCTCTATTGAAGGAGATTTGGTTGCGATCGGCGCTCGACACGATGACGACGCATGCCCCGGCGACCCCGACTGCCAATCCGGGTACGCACCCGAGTGCTCCGCGGGCGACTTCGACATCGACGGCGACGTAGATTTCGCGGACTTCGGCGGGTTCCAAGTTGCCTTCACCGGAGACTGATCGGACGGGTGTTCACGAAGTTCGGCCGCCGCACCACCGCGCTGCTGCGTCCAGCTGGTTCTTCCGTCACGCCGCGTGATTGTCGGCGGACCGTCGGATTCGGACACCCATGCCGTTCACCATCAGCGCCACGAGCACAACGGCGGAGATTGCCGACACCCATCCCCCCGCATGCTCGATGTCGGGCGGCGTGGAT
>JAJDDS010000117.1 GCA_029260195.1 Phycisphaerae bacterium | reverse complement strand
CGTCAATGTTCCAGTCGGCGGGTTCGTCCTCTCCACGCAGCCACACCTTGCCGCGGAGGCGGGCGCCGTCGGCGCGTTGCCGAATGTCGAACCTGACGTGGTACCATGTGTTGGCGTCCCACTTAAGCGGGACGTCGTGGCGAATTCTCGGCAAGGGGGACCAGCTTTCGATGCGCAGTTTGGACCGCATGCCCATCATGACCAGGCGGTAGCGGCTGTTGATCAGTCCCATGTCGGGCTTGACGCGCTCGCCTTTCGGCGTGCCCAAGATGTCGGCTTCGACAGTGCAGCTTCCGGACAGCACCGGCGTCGCGTATCCACGGAGTCGCATGAACGGGGGGCTGGGCTTGGCTTTGGTCGCGAGTTTGCGGAGGGCTTTGCTCCCGTCTTTCTCGACGATTTTTGTCTTCGAGGCGACGCCGACCCAACCCGGCGGAACCGAGCCAATGGCCAGCGACTCGAAATCCTCGATGAACGGCGGCCGCGGACTGATCCGCACGCGGGCCTTGGCTTCCAGTCCGCCTGCGCGAGCGACGATATGTCCGGCGGAAAACCGGTTGTCATCGGCTGCGGTAAACGTGCCGTCGGCGGACATCTTTCCAGCGAGGCCGGTTGGGGTTAGGGGTTGCCACTCGGCGTCGACCGGACGTCCGAGCGCGTCGAAGCGGCGGAGGCTGAACTTGGCGCTTTCGCCGGGTCCGAGGGTAACCTCGGCGGGAACGATCTGAATCGTGCCGTCACCGGCAGCGAATTCCGCGCTCTCGGTCGAGCCGAAAGCTCCCGCTTGCGCGGGCATCCGCGCGGGATGAAGCGCGCGGCGCGGGGTACCGATGATCTCAACGGGTCGGCCCTCTTGGCCGAGACAATAGGAGCCGTAGCGTGTCATGAAGTAGACCCGTCCGCCGACGACCGCGGGAGAACCAAAGATCTCGTCAACACGTTTGTCTTCGCGGGTGAACTCGTGGCGGTCAAGTGACACACACTTGTCACCGGCGTCCCGCAGGATGTGGAAGACGCCGTTCTGCTCACCGACATAGATAACGCCATCAGCCGTGATCGTCGGCGAACCCTTACCGACCCGACCGAGGTTGACCAGCCAATACGGTCGACCGGTCTTGGCGTCGAGGGCGTGCAGGTTCGCGGAGTTGTCAACCACGTAGACCCGCCCGTTGGCGACGGCTGGCGAGGCGTATCCGACGGTCTGTTCGGGAAATCGCCAAACCTCGTTGGTCATGGTGATATCGCCGCGGCCGGTGGCGTCGATGCAGACCACTCGGCCCATCTCAGTGTTGTCGAGGTTCTCTTCGCTGTGGGCGACGAAGACATGGTCGCCGTCGATGGCGACGGACGAGTTCAACCCACGCTTGCTGAGGTGGAATGTCCAGAGCTTTTCGCCGGTGCGGGCGTTCATGCCGTAGACGTTTCCGTCGGCATTGGCAGCCACCAGCGTGCGCACGCCGCCGATGACCGCGACCGCCGGAACGGAGTAAGTGGTGTCGAGCGGTTTGCCGCCGGGTGCAGCCCACCAAAGCACAACGCCCGTGCGTTTGTCGAAGGCGACGTAACGGTGCAGCGGGCGTGCCTGCGGACCCCAGCTCGAGTTGAGAAAGCTAACGATCACGCGATCCTGGTCAACGATGGGCGTGTGCAGCCTGCCGCCGTACCCGCTGATGCGGCCGAACTCCTCGGTCAGGGAGCGTTTCCAAATGATGCGCCCGTCCCGATCGAAGCAGAACATCTCTCCGCCGGTTCCATGCACGTGCACGTTTCCGGTCTCGGGGTCACCACAGGGCGCGGTCCAGCCGACGCGGTTCTCGACGATGTCGGTGTGGAAGACGTTGAACCGATGCTCCCACAAGGCGCTGCCGGTCGCGGCGTCGAGGCAGAAGACGCGCTCCTGTCTCCCGGCGTCGGTTCCCACCGGACCGAGTCCGAAGAAGCGACCGTTCATAATGACGGGCGTGCTGCGTCCACCGTTGGGCGATTTCCACAGCAGGTTTTCGCCGTCGGGCGACCAGGAGGTCACGACGGCTTTCTCGCGCGTGAACCCGTTCTGTTCGGGACCGCGCCAGTAAGGCCAGTCGTGTTCGGCGGGCCCGGTGGCGCAACCGGTAGCGAGCAATCCCGCGAGCATGACTAAGACAATCACGAAGCACCGAACGTCATGCTGAGCGAAGCGAAGCATCTTGCCCGGCAAGGGGCTAGATTCCTCGCTGCGCTCGGAATGACATTGTTCAGTGTTTTCCGCACCAGATGGTAGGAGTGTCAGACTAAAAGTTGTCAGCATGCGATTGTTCCCTGCTTGTCCTTGGCTCTTTGGAGCACGGTTCGTCTGCCGGTCGTTCATTCGCGACGGACAACACGTTGCGATTTCATCTCGAATCGCGGCAGCGCGCCGGGATCGACGAGTGCGATCAGCGGGCGAAAGTGCAAGCGATCGCGAATCGCGTTTTCGATGCGGCCAGCCAACCCGTCGAGCTGGGCACCCGGCGCCGGTTCAATATCGATGCGAAGATCGGCCCCTGGGGCGCCTTCGCACGTAAGGCGAAACTCAGCCACCTCGTCAAACTCGCGGAGCATACCCTCGATGGCTGACGGAAACACGTTATTCCCGCGCACCAGCAGCATATCATCGATCCGTCCGCGGACGCCACCCTCGGCTCGCGCGAAATGACGCCCGCAGGCGCATTGGCCTCGGGTGAGGGCGACTTCGTCACCGGTCCGGTAGCGGATGACCGGCATCCCCGCGCGTCCCAGGTTCGTCAGAACGAGTTCGCCGGATTGGCCGTCGGGAACGGTTCGGCCCGAATCGGGGTCGATGACCTCGGCGATGAACTCGCTCTCGATCACATGAACGCCGCCGGACGACTCGGCGCATTCGAATCCCCACGCACCAACCTCGGTCAGGCCGGGGTGGTCGATGACTCGTGCTCCCCACGCGGACGCGATGCGGGCGCGAACCGACGCGATACTCCCACCGGGCTCGCCGGCGACGATCAGCAATCGTACCGCGGCGCCAGCCAGATCGAGTCCGTCGCCGGCAGCGATCTCAGCCATCCGCAGCGCGTAGGTCGGTGTGCAGCAGACGACGGTAACGCGGTTGTCGATCAAGTGTCGCAGTCTGGCACTGGTGGTCATGCCACCGGCGGGTAGGGTCAGGTTGCCCAGCGACGAGGCGGCTTCGAATCCGGCCCAGAAGCCGATGAACGGGCCGAAGGAAAACGGGAACATCACCCGATCGTCGTCGGTCAATCCAGCCCCACGGAACACGATGCCCCAGCAGTGGGACCACCATCGCCAACTGTCGAGCGTGTCGAGACAGCGCAGCGGTTCGCCGGCGCTGCCCGACGTCTGGTGCAATCGGTGGTAGCGCTCGGGGGGGTAGGTGTGGATGTGTCCGTAGGGCGGGTGGTCGCTCTGGTCCTCCTGGAGTTCGGCGCGAGTCGTGAACGGCAGGCTTTCGAGTGGGCCGGCGAACGGATCGAACGCGATACCGTCGAACTTCCGGCGGTAGAAGGAGTTGGCGGGAAGGACCTCGGTAAACATCGCCGCGAGTTTGCGTCGCTGCAGTCTTTCGATCCCCGCGGGGTCGAGACACTCCTCCTCGGGTACGTGGAAGCCCATCGCTCGCCGTTCCTTGTCAGCCTGTGTCGAACAGTCGGGGGATCATAATGGCAAACGCTCGGTGGACCCACCAGACGGTGTAGGAATGTGTAAAAGAAGGGTGAGCCGGGCATGCCAGCAGCGAAAACTGGGCGGTGATCGTGGGGGGTTTTTGGACGGGACGCGTTCGCGGCTTGTGTCACGCGGCGAAGGTGTCTAGGATGCCCGCGTTCGGGTGACTCCGCGACGGGGCGACCTCGCGGGGATGATGGTCACGCGCTTCGAGGCGCGCACGCAAATCAGATCCGAGCGCCGGGGCGAGCGGTGCGGACGGAATAGCTAAGGAGCGAGATCGCATGGGTAGCAAGGCAAGAACTCACATGGCAAGCGGAACGTCAATCAGGGTCGCAGTCGTCGCGTTGGGTGGATGGCTGATCGCGGGGCAGGTTCGAGCGGAGGATCCGAGCTACACGTTAGCGGAACAGAACCCAGATCCCAAAACGGTGAGCATGTTCACGCTGGACTTCAGCCCGTTCGGTGACGATACCGTCGGGTTCATCTCGGATACCGAGATCGTCATGCGGTATGAGTTCGACGCCGCGTTGGGGACGGCTCAGTTCCTGGACTATTTTCAGAACGTCGAGTCGCTGACGCTTCCCGACGGACAGGGCGGGCCGGGGATCGAAACCGGCGCGATCACAATCGAGATTTCGGATTCGCAGGGTGTCTCGCTCGACTTCGACGACGCTACCGGCGTCGGTCAGTGGGAAACGACCGATACATACCTGATCCACTTCGAGGGCGACCTGAGCGCGTTCGGGATCGAGTCGCCGTTTGTGTTCGAGAACGTCACGTCGAACGGAACGATCATCTTCGAGGCGGAGACGGCGGGTCGGATCGAGATG
>JAJDDS010000116.1 GCA_029260195.1 Phycisphaerae bacterium | reverse complement strand
GTGCGCCTGATGAGGCCGACGCTGGCGATGCTCGCGGAGTTATTCCGCAACTACGGCTGCACAGTGGTCTTGTGCAGTGCGACGCAACCTGCCGTGACGCTTCGCGACGATTTTCCTATCGGTCTGCCGGGAGTCCGCGAGATCATCGACGACCCGCCGGCGCTATTCGCGACGCTGAAACGCGTCGATGTCGAGCGGATCGGACACTTGGCGGACGACGAGTTGGCGTCCCGTCTGTCGAGGCATGAACAGGTATTGTGCATTGTCAACACGCGGCGGCACGCGAGCGAATTGGTCGCGCTGCTGGAAGGCGAATCCGAGGGCGGCGTATTCCACTTGAGTGCGTCGATGTGTCCACGTCATCGGCTCGCCATCCTCCGCCTCATCCGCCACAAACTGGATTGCGGAGACTCGCTCCGCGTCGTCAGCACACAGCTTGTGGAAGCCGGTGTCGACATCGACTTCCCGGTTGTCTATCGCGCGATGACCGGCGTGGACTCGATCGCCCAAGCCGCGGGGCGGTGCAACCGCGAAGGCCGCTTCGACAGCGGACGCGTCTTTCTGTTCGAGACCGATCACGATCCACCCGGCGACCTGCGTCTGCGCCGTCAGTTCGGTAAAGAGGTCGCCGGGGAGCACGTCGACCTGCTCGGGCTCGAAGCCGTGGAACACTATTTCAGGTTGCTCTACTGGTCACGAAAGGACGAGTGGGACAAGCACAAGATCATGCAGTGCTTCTCAATCAACAAGCACGGCTTGCACGCCCAGTTCCGCCAGGTCGCGTCGAAGTATCGTTTGATCGCCGACGAGCAGCACCCGGTCATTGTCCCGTATGGCAGGGAGGGAAAGCGCCTGATCAACGAGCTCGCGTCCGCGCATGAACCCCCGGGCCGTGGATTCGCCCGCCGCGCGCAGCGCTTCACCGTGAGCGCCTACTCGTGGCAATTGAAAAAACTTGACGACGCCAAACTGATAACGCTGCACCACGACCGGTATTGGGTCTTGGAGTCACCTCAGGCCTACGACAAACAACTCGGCCTGCGCTTCGATATCACCGGCCGCGCGCCGGACGAACTGATCATTTGAGATTCGTGGGAAAGCAGGCGGACGGATCCTCGCGGATCCGCCCGCCATCGTAGTTCACGATGTTTGACCTCCATTACATCGTTTCAATCCACGCCCCCGCGAGGGGGGCGACGTTGCGGAAAGCCGTCTGGTTCTCGCTTGTTGAGACGTTTGACTCCACATTCCTGAAATCGCAGGTGATCCTGGCGCAAGAAACTCCCTCAAGGCGACATCCAGAGCTTCCAACTCCGCGTCGACGAGGGTAGTATACACGTTCGAGGTAATGGATGTCAATAAGGACCAAGAAGAAGAGAAAGGAAGTCCAGATGACGGAGAATTGGAAACCGAATGCTCGCCAACTCAAGGCGGCGACCGAGCTCGCACGAACATCGCCCGTGCCGCTCGACCGCCTTCCGTACACCCCAGATTTCGACGCGATCCACCACGATCTCGCCGAAGCGGTTGGACCTATGAGCGCGGCACAAGTGTGGAGTTGCCTCCTCGGCGCGCGGAAACGCGGCTGGGTGGGGTCGAGATCAAGGACGAGCAAACCACGAACTCGAAAGGAGTGAGAATGATTCAGATTCACGTCTGGGGAGAGCACGCATGCTTCACGCGGCCGGAGATGAAGGTCGAAAGGGTCAGCTACGACGCCATGACGCCGTCGGCTGCCCGGGGGATTCTGGAAGCGGTTTACTGGAAGCCGCAGATCCACTGGGTCGTCGATCGGATCCACGTGCTGAACCCGATCCGGTTCACCAACATCCGCCGCAATGAGGTCGGAGTCAAGGCCTCGGCTGCCAACGCAAGAAAGGCGATGAACGCCGGAGGCGGGCGCCTGGGGATCTTCGTCGAAGAAGAACGCCAGCAGCGAGCAGCCACCATTCTGCGCGACGTCGCGTACCTGATCGAAGCGCATTTCGATTTGCTGGGTGGCAACGATCCGGCTGCCAAACATTACGAGATGTTCAAACGCCGGGCGCAGAAGGGGCAGTGCTTTCACCGTGCCTATCTCGGCTGCCGCGAGTTCGACTGCCACTTCGTATGGCAGGAAGGCGACCCGCCGCGCGGCCACTACGCCGACGAGCCCGAGCATGATCTGGGCTTCATGCTGCACGACATCGACTTCGCCAACGACATGACGCCGCGGTTTTTCCGCGCAGTGATGCGTCACGGCGTCATCGATGTGCCGCCGTTCGACGGCGCGGAGGTGCGGACATGATCCTTCAGAAACTCGCGGAGTATTACGGCCGCCTCGAAGCCGACCCCGAGCAGAACGTCGCCTGTTTCGGCTTCAGCCGGCAGAAGATCAGCTTTGTCGTTGTGCTCAACGCGGACGGAACATTAAGCGCGTTTCAGGACGCGCGTCAGGACGACGGCGGACGGCTCGTGCCCCGACTCCTGGTCGTCCCCGGACAGGCTAAGCCCTCCGGATCCGGTCTCAACCCCGGATTTCTGTGGGACAACGCCCAGTACATTCTTGGCTTCAAGCCGGATGATCCGAAACCCGACCGCACCAAGCAGGCGTTCGAGTCGTTCCGCGATCGGCACCTCACGCTGGAAAAGGAAATCGGCGATCAGGCGAATTCCGCCGTTTGCCGGTTCCTTCAGAACTGGACGCCGGATCGGGCCGACGCGCATCCGCAACTAGCGGAGATGGCCGTCGCGTTCGGCGTCTTCCGTGTGGCGGGGAGCACCGAGTACGTACACGACCGCCCCCGCGTTATCGCTTTCTGGAACCAGCGGATCGCCGGAGATGACGACGCGGCGCGGACCCCGTCGCTGATCAGCGGCGAGGTCCAGCCCATCGCCCGCTTGCATGAGCCCAAGATCAAGGGTGTGCGTGGAGCACAGAGTTCCGGCGCCACGCTGGTGGCGTTCAACGCGGACGCGTACGAATCCTACGGCAAGTCCCAGGGGGCGAATGCGCCCGTGGGCGTCGAGGACGCGTTCAAGTACTGCACGGCGCTCAACCGGCTGACGTCTGACCGAGAGCGGCGCGTGCATCTGGGCGACACAACCGTCGTGTACTGGTCCGAAAAGCCCACGCCGTTTGAAGACGCAATGTTCGGCATCTTCGAATACCAGAGCGCCGAAGACTCGGCATCGGTTGATCGCCTTCGCGGCTTCCTCAACCGCCTCCGCCGCGCGGCGGAAGGCGCCGCGTTCGACGACGGCGAAGTCCCGTTTCATGTCCTCGGCCTCGCACCCAACGCCGCTCGCGTCTCGGTCCGCTTCTGGTTGACCGGCACGGTGCAGGATTTCGCCGAGCGCTTGGGTCAACATCTGTCCGACTTGGCCTTGGACGGCGCCCCGCCGAACATGCCGCCAATTTCGATTCAGCGGATCATTGACCAGACGGCGCGGGAGCGCGACGAGATTTTACCGTTGCTTGGCGGCGCGGTGCTCCGGGCGGTCCTTACGGGCGGGCACTATCCGCAATCACTGGCGGGCGCGGTGTTACGCCGCACCCGCGTCGACGGCCAGACTGGCGGTACGAACGGTCATATTCGTGCCTCGATCATCAAAGCATACCTCGCGCGCAAGGCGCGCCTCAATAATGAACAGGAGACCATTACAATGTCCCTCGATCCCGACTGCCACAGCGTGGCGTATCGACTGGGGCGGCTCTTCGCGGCCCTGGAAAAGACACAGGAAGACGCCCTCGGGGACGGCCTGAACGTTACCATCAAGGACCGATACTTCAGTTCCGCCTCCGCGAATCCAGTCGCCGCGTTTCCTCGCCTGCTACGCCTCCACGCCCATCACCTCGACAAGCTCGGCGCCGACAAGCGAGGCCTGAAAATCAACCGCGAAAAGTTGGTCCAGGAAATCTGCGAGGATCTCAACGCGGGCGAAGGCTTCCCCACGCACCTGCCCCTCGATGAACAGGGGCTGTTCTTCATCGGCTACTACCACCAGCGTCAGGACTTCTTCACGCCGAGAAAGTCCGCCAGTGAATCCAACGACACGACCCAAAGCGCCAACAGCGCGAAGGAGGACTAATCCAATGACAGCCAACAACAATCAGCCCGTCCAAAACCGCTACGACATCGTCTACTTCTTCGACATCACCGACGGCAACCCCAACGGTGATCCCGACGCCGGAAACCTGCCCCGCCTCGACCCGGAAACGGGCCAGGGAATCGTGACCGACGTCTGTCTCAAGCGAAAAATCCGGAATCACGTCGGGCTCGTGCATGAAGAGCAGCCGCCTTACGAAATCTATGTCAAAGAGCGAGCGGTGCTGAACGCCCAGCACGAACGGGCTTACAAAGCGCTCGACCTGAAATTCGAGAAACGCAAGATGCCCAAGGACGAGAAGAAGGCCCGCGAGATCACCGCCTGGATGTGCGCGAACTTCTTCGACATCCGCACGTTCGGCGCGGTCATGAGCACCGACGTCAACTGCGGGCAGGTCCGCGGCGCTGTTCAGTTCGGATTCGCCCGCAGCATCGATTCGATCGTCTCCGCCGAACATGCCGTCACCCGCTGCGCCGTCACCACCCAAGCCGAGGCAGACAAACAGCAAGGTGACAACCGAACCATGGGCCGCAAGTTCACTATCCCCTACGGCCTCTACCGCGTACACGCCTATGTCAACCCGCACCTCGCAGAACAGACAGGCTTCTCGGCCGGCGACCTAGAGTTGTTTAAGACAGCCCTCGACCAGATGTTCGAACATGACAAGTCCGCCGCCCGGGCGAACATGCGGCCTTGCAAGTGCATCGCCTTCAAACACGAGAGCAAGCTCGGCACCGCGCGGGCCGACCAACTCTTCGCGCGCGTCGACGCGCAATTGAAACCCGAACTCGCGGAACAGAAGCGCCCGCCTCGCCGCTTCGACGATTACCAAGTGAGCATCGTCGAGAGCGACCTGCCGGCGGGGATCACTGTCGAGCACTGGATCTGATTCGCAGGGGACCGCACCGATGTTCACCGAAGACGATCTCATCCCCATCTCCGCGTTGCAGCACCTAGTGTTCTGCGAGCGGCAGTGGGGGCTGATCCACCTGGAAGGCGCGTGGGCGGAGAATCGCCTGACCACAGAGGGACGCCAACTACACGAGCGCGTCGATCAGGTTGAATCCGAATCCCGCGGCGACCTGCGAATCGCACGCGGGCTCAGACTGCGCTCCTTCCGTCTGGGGCTCACCGGCCGGGCTGATGTCGTCGAGTTTCATCGGCTGCTCGACGACGCGCCCGGGCGGAGGGCGCCGCCGGATAGTCCAACGGAGGGCGTGCGCCAGGAGGGTGCGGACGGCTGGTGGCAGCCGGTGCCGGTCGAATACAAACGAGGCCGTCCCAAGAAAGACCATTGCGACACGGTCCAGCTTTGCGCGCAGGCGCTCTGCCTCGAAGAGATGCTCGACGTGAATATCGGCTGCGGCGCGCTCTTCTACGGGAAACCGCGCCGCCGATACGACGTCCCGATCGACGACGCACTCCGGGCCGAGACCGAGGCACTCACGCTACGTTTGCGCGAACTGACCGAGTCGAGACGCACGCCGCTGGCTGCGTACGCCAAGAAATGCGACCGTTGCTCGCTCTACGATCTGTGTCTCCCCAAGACCGTTGGGTCCGGGCGAAGCGCGAGTGCCTATCTGCGTCAAACCCTCGATCAGATCGCACGTCCGAGCGGGGAGGCATGACATGAAAAGGCTGCTCAACACGCTCTTCGTCACAACCCAAGGAACCTACCTCGCCCGACAGCGCGAGACCGTTCTCGTGCGCGTGGACAAGGAAACCAAGCTGCGCGTACCGATCCACACGCTCGGCGGCATCGTGTGCTTTGGGCGCGTGGCGTGCAGCCCCGCACTGATGGGCCTGTGCGGCGAGCAGGACGTGACCATTTCCTTTCTCAGTGAGCGTGGGAAGTTTCTCGCCCGATTGCATGGACCCGTCTCGGGTAACGTGTTGCTCAGACGCGAACAATACCGAAAGGCGGACGACGACACAGTGTCAGCCGACATCGCCAGGGCTATCGTGATCGCCAAGATCGCCAATGCCCGAACCGTGCTACTTCGCGCCAGACGTGAACGCCCCGTCGATCCCGAAGCCGACGCGATTCGCAAGGTGGCGGACCATTTGGCGGATCTCGTCGAACGATTGAAAGAACCGGCGCCGTTGGACACCGTGCGCGGCTGCGAGGGCGAAGCCGCACGGGCCTACTTCAGCGTGTTCGACCATCTCATCACCGCTCAGAAGGAGAGCTTCTTTTTCCACGGGCGTAATCGCCGCCCGCCTCTCGACAACGTCAACGCTCTGTTATCGTTCGTATACACGTTGCTCACGCACGACGTATGCTCAGCGCTCGAAGCCGTCGGCCTGGATCCCGCGGTCGGCTTTCTGCATCGCGATCGACCGGGCAGACTCGGATTGGCGCTGGACCTGATGGAGGAGCTGCGGCCGTTCCTCGCCGACCGCCTGGCTGTTTCGCTGATCAATCGGCAGCAGATCAAACCAAGCGGATTCGAGCGGACCGAAAGTGGCGCCGTGGCCATGGACGACGCGACTCGAAAAATCGTCCTGGTCGCATACCAAAACCGAAAACAAGAGGAGCTACATCATCCTTTTCTTGACGAGAGACTGCTCATCGGGCTACTGCCACACGCCCAGGCACTGTTGGCGGCGCGATTCTTGCGGGGCGACCTCGATGGATATCCGCCGTTCGTCTGGAAGTGACTCGCCAGAGCCGCAGACGCAACCAGCGAGACGCTTCAACCCCGACATAAAGAGAGGTTGAAATGAGGAGACGATGGAATCATGATGGTGTTGGTGACGTACGATGTGAGCACGCAGTCCGTCGCGGGACGCCGACGGCTTCGTCGCGTGGCGAAGCTGTGTGAGGACTTCGGCCAGCGTGTGCAGAACTCAGTATTCGAGTGCTTAGTTGACCCCGCCCAGTGGGCGGAATTACGTCACGGCCTCGTTCACGAAGCGAAGCCCGACGAGGACAGTTTGCGTTTCTACTTCTTGGGAAGAAACTGGAGACGACGCGTCGAACACGTTGGCGCCAAGCCGTCGTACGATCCCGAAGGCCCTCTCATCATCTAGCGGCCGTGCTCCGCGAATGGGAAGCGCCCATGAAAACGCTGGGAGGTTCGCGATCGTCATAAACCCTTGGTGTGGCAAGAGATGGATCGGGAAGGCATCCGACGTGAGTCCCGACGCCCGGACCGAATCGCAGGTTCGCGGAACACGGCACGTTAGTTCCGCTATGGCCTTGACTTACGCAGCGTGCAGTCGCCCCCCTCGCGGGGGCGTGGATTGAAACCGACGCCCCCGCCGCGTCCACCACGAAGTCGCCGGTCGCCCCCCTCGCGGGGGCGTGGATTGAAACT
>JAJDDS010000115.1 GCA_029260195.1 Phycisphaerae bacterium | reverse complement strand
GGGTCGGTGGGGGTTGGTGTTGGGGGCTCCCGGCGCCGGGGTATTCTCCCCGCGCGTTGGGCGGCGTGGTATTATTCCCACGGCTCGGGATCCACTCCTCCTTCGGGTTGTGGCGGGGGGGCGTCTTGACGCTTCTGCGTCGTCCTGTTGTACACGAGCGTGCCGACGTACAACTCGTTGAGCAGTATGCCACGGACCTTCGACACGAATGGTCTGCCAAATCGCGTACCCCACGGCTAACGCCATGGGCCACCCAGACCATCAGTTCATGTGTCACGGAGCACTACAGGGCGAACAGCAGAGTGAATTCCCCGAAGTCGGCCATGTCGACGCTGCCGAAAGTCGAATCGGGATCGTGGCGAAGGGGCAAAATACGGCAGCCCCGGGGGGCCTATTCGGCGCCCCGGGGCTGCGGCCACGATCTATTAGGTTCGTGTCATCCACGATATTAGTGGGTTGGCGCGCGGAGCGAAGGAGTATTAGGCGGAATTAATCTTTCGGGGGGGGGACGGACCTGCGGCAGCGCGGATGGCGATCCCGGAGGAGGGGCGGTGGAGGGCCGGGGGTTCAGCGATCGGCGATGGTGGCGAACGCGGGGAACAGGAAGTTGAATTTTCGCCGGTGGATACTCTTGAGTCCGGCCGTCTCGAAGTACGTGTGCATCTGCTGCCAAGAAGCGTGATGGACGCCGCCTTCGACGTGGGCGATGACGACGTCGAAGACAAACCAGCCAATGGCGCAGTCACGGAAGCCGTCGATGACGACAAGCCGTCCCTCGGGAGCGAGCAGACGTCCGAATTCCGTCACGACGGTCTGTTGGTGTGGGTAGTGGTGAAACGAGTTGGAGCAAGTGATCATGTCGAACGCCCCGTCAGCGAAGGGAAGGTGTTCGCTGTCGGCGTTGACGAAACGGACGCGGTGATCGTGATTATTGGCGCTGGCCTTGTCGGTGGCGTTGGCGCACATGTTGGCGGCGTAGTCGATCCCGACGACGTGGACAGGCCAGGGGGAATCGGCCAGCAGTCCGGCGAGGGTCCCGGTGCCACAACCGACGTCGAGCAGGGTGAAGGGGCGTCGGTTTTCGGCGTGCCATCGAGCGACCTCGCTCATCAACGTGACGTATGAGGGGTGGAATAGAAAGTGGTTTAGAATGGACCGGTCGTAGTGGCCGGCCCAGGCTTCGAACTGGTCCTTGGCGCGGCTCTTCATTTTGGCATGGGGTGGCGGGATGGGGGGGGGGACGACGGTCATGGACGGTCAGTCTAGCGTGATGCGTCGCGGAATGGAATGCGCGGCGCGGGGACGCATCGTCAGCCCCCGCGCGAATTCAGTTGCGGTGTCGCTTGACCGGTTACGCGAGCAGGTCGAGGGCGGAGAGTTTGGCGAACAGTTTCTCGACGGTGGCGTTGATCTTGTGTTCGGTGACGTACGTTCCGTCTTCGATCTGGTCACGAACGCGGTCGACGCGCTGGGTGCGCAGGAGGCGCGCGTCGTTCAGGTTTGTCAGCTCAGACGCCCTTGGCGAGATTTCGACCGAATCGGCCTGCCGCGGCTCGAAGGCGGTGGCGTGTTTGCGGTGCGGCTGCGTCTTCTGTTCAGCCGGTGCCTTGGAGTTGTTTACACCGTGTATGTTGGCAAGCGAGTCCATTGTTTTCACCTTACGAGGCTCCGCGGTGATGTCCCGCGGCGGTCCTCAAGAATCTTAAGTTCCCACATCTAGTCGTTTTACGCCGAACGCTTCGCAAACGAGCAGCGATCCGTAATCGCATAAAGCTCACGCGCGCATTCGTCCGTGAATGGCGGGAGGTGCGCCGGTCTGACCCACTCATCGGCCCGATCGGCCCGTTCCTTCGAGCGTCTCGGCGGCAGGTGTTCCATCAGTCCGCAGGTATGGTATCGACGTCCCGTAATGTCGATCTTGAAGAAAAGGAGGCTGGTCGGAACGAAATGCGCGTCTTTTTTCGGGTGTCGATCGTAAGCGATTGAGGCTGTGATATCTTGTGAGAGTGGTGCAACGTCCGGTGCCAAAAGGGGTTGCGCATCGGCGGGCATGAACCGCGCTGGGCAACGCCCGATAATGTCCCGCGCACACGGCCATCGCGCGCGAAGAAATCGAGGCTGCTGCCCGCGAGACGGGGCCGGATCTGGACCGATTGATTACGCGATCGCGGCGAGTGGGCGGATGAGACGGGTGATACCCTCGATTGTGTAGCTCTTTTTGAGATCGAACGGAAGGAAGGTCCCGTGGTTGTGATCGCTGGCGAGGATGATGAGGCGGTCGTGGAGGACGGCCGAGCCGAACTCTTGTGGCTGATGCCCGCAAATGAAGAAGTCGACGTCGAACGCTCGAGCGAGTTTTTCAAGGAGCTGGGGCGGGTGGTACCTTCCCCAGACCATCACGTACGCGTGGCCACCTTCCCGGTAGTCGTCGTGAGCGAGAGGCCGATCGATGATCGTGGTATCGAAGGTGGCGAGATCAGCAAGGTTGGGGAGCGAGTGCGAAAGGAAGACGCGGTTGGCGGTGCGGGCAGCCAGCGGGAAGGCGGCGATGAACTCTCGCAGCGCTTCGTGGACGTCGTCGGCGCCGTTGCCGTAAATCCGTTGCAGGCTGCAGTCGAAGTCGTAGTTGACGATACGGCCGCCTTTGCAGATTTCCTTTCCGGTGAACTGTGCCATCTCGTGGTTGCTTTGGATGAAATGGACCTGCTCGGGAAAATCGATCTTCCACCGGGCCGCGCGGACGATGAGTTCGACGGAGCTGTCATCACCGATGGGCCCGGTGTGCTCGGCATGAATGATCTCGTGAAGGACGACGTGCCGCGCCCGGGCGTGCTCGAGGTCTGCGTATCTCTGAAGCCTCTCGAAGTTGCGGTGGTGGCCGTGCATGTCGCCGGTCATGACGACTTGGCCGTAGTCGGGAAAGCGGATGAGCGATCCGGTTCGGAGCGGGTCTTCGCGCATGATGCGTGCCGCTTCGCGTAGAGCTTTGACGTCGTTCTTCGTGCTGGTCATGGTCGTTCCATCGCTGGATCAATCGGCGGCGGGT
>JAJDDS010000114.1 GCA_029260195.1 Phycisphaerae bacterium | reverse complement strand
TATGCCATCCAGGGTGACTGCGCCCCGAACGGCTCGCCGTACATCTTCGAGAAGTGCATCGAGGTGGGGCATGTGTTCAAGCTGGGCACCAAGTACTCCGACTCGATGAACGCCACCTTCCTGGACCAGAACGGATCAGCCAAGCAGTTCATCATGGGCTGCTACGGCATCGGAGCCAATCGCATCCTCGCGGCTGCCATCGAGGCGCATCACGATGACAACGGTATCTGTTGGCCGATCTCGATCGCGCCGTTCACGGTGCACATCTGCGCCCTCGACGTCCGCGACGAGCAGGTGTTAGCCATCGCCAAACAGTTGCACGACGAGCTGGAGGCTGAGGGTATCGACGTGTTGCTGGACGACCGCGACGCCCGCCCGGGGTTCAAGTTCAAGGACGCCGATCTCATAGGCATCCCCATCCGCCTCACCGTCGGCAAGCGTGGCCTCGACGAGGGTGTCATCGAGTTCAAACTCCGCACCTCTGCCGACGTCGAGAAGATCCCACCGGGAGACGCCGTCGCGACTGTCCGTGAGACCGTTGACCGCCTGATGCAATAGCTGAGTCCGCTGCACACGGCGCTGCTAGTAGCGCGGCGCAGGGCTTTCTCGTATGCAATCGCACGGTCGACCGGGATGGCGACATGGGACGGATCGCTGATTTGCCCCGTAGGGGCATGCGAAAGTAGCCCAGCGACTCATCGCTGGAACTTGTTGTCGACGCATCCATGCCAAGTCCCCTAGCAGGCTGTGGCAGAAGTCCCATCGCGCTCGACTGCGTGTGTTGTTCCTCGAACGGGACGATTCCGCGCGTTCCGACGGCCGACCAGGGGGTCGGCCGCTACAACAGTTTCCGAGTTCTACCACGGACTGCTAGTGACGTTTGAAAACGGGCCGGCACTCAGTCGTCCCTACGGGACTTAGTCCTCTCAGCCACCCAACAACCCCAGCGATAAATCGCTGGGCTACTTTCGAGTCGTCCCTACGGGACTATGGCGTCGCCATTTGGGCATTCAGTTGGGATCACTTTGCGCTGCACTGCGAGTCAATCGAGTCCGGCGAAGGGATCGAAGCGGCGCTCGACGCCCGATTCGAGATTCACGACAACGTAGTCACCGTCAGACGGGTGCGCGAACACGGCGGCGTCGTCAATCAGCACGGGGTCGGAACTCTGGGCCGCGAAATCAAACAGTCCGAAAGCAACCTCGAGCACCGTGCGGCGGCTCCCGTCGAAGGACATCAACTCATACGACTTCGTGATCTTAACGGTGAGCAGCGCGAGCGGGTTCTCCTCGAAATCCTCGAATCCTGAGCTGCTATCCAGAAGGACCCCGGCAGATCCGACATCACCTACGTGCGTGGAGGTCGAGCCTGTCACGCCTTCGAGCTCCGCCACCATCCGCGAAACGCCGGTGCCCAGGTCGTACGCGAAGAGTGCCGAGCGCGAAGCCGACCCGTCGTACTCATGGGCGACCCACAGGAGGGTGTCGTCGGTCAAGTACAGCCGGTTAGCATCCTGAATGCTGGGATCGGAAATGACGGCGGAGGTCTCGCCGCTTGCGAGATCGATCAACTCGATATTCCTCGTGGCGTACCTCCCGGCGGCGATGTCGCCGATCGCGGTTTCCGGTTCCGCGGGGATATCACGAAACGCAGCCAGCTCGCCGGCGCGATTCATGACCGGAAACTGGATCGACTCTTCCCGCAGCATCTCTTCGCCTGTCGTCAAGTCAATCACCAGCCAAGCACGGGTGTTGTCCGCCCACTGCATGACGAGCGCGCGCCCACCCACTACCTCGCGAACGGAAAGTTGCCCCGTAAGCGGAGGATCGAGTCGTCGAGGGTCGGCGTCCACGTCCAGATCCATGAGCCACAACTCACCACTCTCGCCGTCTGGCCAAACAAGCCACCGGCCATCACTGTCCATGCCGAATAGATCGGCCTGCAAGCCGTCGAAGAGCACTCGAGTTTCAAGCGAGCTGCGATCGACCGCGACCAGTTGCGCAGTCGGCTGGGGATAGTCATCGGGATCAGTTCCCGAATCAACCGGGACGCCATTGAGAGAAGGTGGCCCTAAGAGCGATGACTCGAAATCGAAAGTTGCGTCCTCGAATTCGTCGGGAAGCCGCATGCGCGCGATGATAATCCGCTGCTCGGTAGCACCAAGCACCCAGTGCGGAAACAGGCTCTCAATGGGAATCGGTTGTAGGTTTCCGAAGAGCAACGCCGCCACGCCGCTGCCGGGGCCGATGCATCCAGCCGCAGCGGTCACGCACGCAACGGCAAGTCCGAGTTTGGTTTGGGAATATGGCGAGTGTGAACTCATGGCGCGTCTCCGAATTGAGCGGGTTCGCTGACCAGCGTCGCACCCGCAGGTCGACGCAATCCTATTCATCGCCAAATGGGGGGTCAAGCTGGTGTTGGCGGGGTGTTTGCGGCCAAACCGGGGATGGTCGCTATCGGTAGTTAAGTACAGGAAACGACAGGATTGGGGCGATTCGGAAGGGGCGGGGGGATTGTAATGGGCACGTCCTAAACCGTGGTGTACACTATGGTTGTAGGTCGCAGGGTTTCCCCGACCCCTTTCAGGTGCAGCGCGGAACGGAGCGTGAGCCATGTTTGCAGCAACAACGATGGTATCTTCGAGTGAGTTGACGCAGTTTGTGGGATCTATGCCGCTTGTGGCGGCGATGGAGTCACTGACTTCGCTTTATGTAATCGCCTTAATCATCGGCGGTGGGCTGCTGGTGGTGTCGACCATCTTCGGCGGCGACGGGGACGTGGGGCTGGACGCGGACGTGGATGTCGACTTTGACGTGGACGTTGATCTGGACGTCGACGTGGATGTGGGCGATGTGGACCTGGGACACGCGGCGCACGCTTCGGGTCTGTCGCTGGCGAGTTGGTTCTCGATGCAGTTCGTGGTGTTCTTCGTCGCGGCGTTCGGATTGATCGGGACGGTGCTGTCCCTCACCTCGTCGACGGCATCGTCGAGCGTGCTCATCTGGTCGCTGGTCGGCGGGCTGCTGATCGGGCAGGGGGCGCACCAGACGATGGCGGCCATTCGTCGCGGCAGCGGTAACAGCCAAGCGTCGCGCGGGGACTACGTGAACAAGTTGGCGCGCGTGACGCTGGCGATCGAGCCGCCGAAGCGCGGTGAGGTGGCGCTGCAAGTGCGCGGGCGCGAGCGATTCGTCCCGGCGCGATCCAAGCGCGACGACGACCGGTTCGCCACGGGAGACAACGTGGTGATTACGGCGTTTAACAGCGGGACGGCGGAGGTCGTTTCGAAGGCGGAATACGAGTTCATCACCGACGGGGCATCAGGAGACCGCGACGATGGCAACTCTGATAGCACAAGCTAACGGAATCCCATGGATATTGATCGGCGTGGCGGCTGGCGCGGTCATGGTGGTCGTCCCCGTGTTGATCAAGGTTATTAGGAGGTAACGATGAATACAACGGTGCTAGCGCAAGTCGAGGGGTTGGAGTCTGCGGTCTTGATCGGGGCGGGAGCACTGTTCCTGGTCATCGCGCTGGCTGTCGTGATCGCCAAGTTGATGGTGGTTGGCAATCCGAGCGAGTTGCTGGTCATCAGTGGGCGGCGGACGAGTGCCGGTGAAGGCTACCGAACCTTGATCGGCGGGCGCACGGTCGTGATCCCGATCATCGAGAAGGTCGCGCGCGTCAGCCTGCGCAACATGCAGGTCGGCCTGGAAGTGAAGGCGCAGTCCGGTGGTGGGAAGATGATCCCGGTGTCGGTGACGGGGGTGGCCAACGTGAAGGTCTCGTCGGAACCCGAGGTGCGGGGCAACGCGATCGAGCGGTTCCTGGATCAGCCGCAGGTCGAGATGCAGCGGGTGGCGCGGGAGACGCTGGAGGGCGGTCTTCGGGCGGTGATGGGCAAGATGACGCCGGAGGAGATCGTCGAGGATCGGGACAAGTTCGTGACCACGGTGATGAACGAGGTGAACGACGATTTTCGCAAACTCGGGATGGTGATCGACAGCGTGAACATCCAAAACGTCCACGACGAAGATCAGTATCTCGAGTCGATCGCGCGGAAGGCATCGGCGCAGGTACGGGCTGAGGCACGACAATACGAAGCCCAGCGAACGAGTGAAGCCGACATCAAGGAGGCGGAGGCTGACGCGCTGGCGCGGCAGGGTCGAGCGGAGCGCGATGCCGAAGCCAAAGAAGCGGAGGCTGCCGGTCGGCAGCGCGCGGAGGAAGCCCGGCTGGGCGCTGAGAAGTCGATCGCCGAAGCCGACAACGCGCTGCGCATTCGCAAGGCTGAACTGGCCCGCGAAGCCGAACTGAAAGAGGCCCAAACGCAGGAGGCGGCTGCCGAGGCGGAAGAGGCGCGGCTGCTGGCGACCACGGTTAAGCAGGCGAACGCCGAGCGCGACGCCGCCAAAGCCAAGGCAGAGGGTGACGCGGCCTCGATTCTGGAAGAGGGCAAGGCCCGTGCGACGGCGATCGAACAGATCGGGAAGGCCATTCAGGCCCATCCCGAGGCGTTGAAGGTCATGCTGGCTGAGATGATGCCGAATGTCGTTCACGAGATGACCAAAACGATCGCCGGGGTGCAACTCGGCAACGTCACGGTGATCGACGGTGGGAACGGGACGGCCATCTCAGGCGCGGCCATGGGCAAAGCGCGGATGCTGTCGGAATCGCTGGCGACGCTGGAGTCGGTGCTGGGGATCGATCTGCGGGATTTGACGAAGTCGATCGCGAGCAACGTGACGAGCAACGCAAAGAACAAGGACGGGAAACGGATCGAGCAGTGATTCGGCGCCGCGGCGTTGTTTGTCACTTGGTTGGCGGTAGAATCCCAGTCCTTGGGGAGTGTCGATGCGCGCTGGGATTCATGTCGTTCTCATCTGTCTGATCGCCCGCTCAGCCGTTGCGGAGGATCGGACGCGGGTGCCACGGGTAGTGTCGGTCACGCCGGCCAACGGGGCGGCGGGGGTCGATCCGAGTCTAGCGACGATCACGGTCAAGTTCGACATGCCGATGGCCCCCGGCGGGTATTCGTTCGTCGGTGGCGGGGAGCATTTTCCGCAAGCGACCGACCTCGCGCGGTGGGTCGACGCGTATACCTGCGCGCTGCCGGTGAAACTCAAAGCCAACTGGGACTATCAATTCGGGATCAACAGCGAGAAGTACCGGAACTTCCGAAGCGTGTGGCTGGTGTCCGCCCAGCCGATGATCTGCCGATTCAAGACCGGGGGTGTGGGGCTGATTCGGCGGTCGCCGGTGGATCAACGCAGGAGCAACCTCGAAGCCTTCGACGCATTGTGCGAGGCGATGCGCACTCGGTATTCGTACCTGGAACTGCGCGGCGTGGATTGGGAGGGGCTGTTCGCCGAGCATCGGCGCGAGGTGGTGTCCGCAAAGGACGTGCACGAGTGGGTGCAACGAGCGGCGGTCATGCTGGGTGCGGCGAACGACTTGCACTTGTGGCTGGCGCTGGACGGAAAGGAGTTTCCGACGGCGCGTCGCGCGATCGCGCCGAACCGATCGCCGGCGGGAGTGTTACTGGCAATCCCCGGTCTCAAGGTTCGCGGGCGTCACGTCGCGACGGGGATGACCGACGACGGAATCGGGTATGTGTCCATTGCCAGCTGGTCGGCGAAAGCAAAGGTGACGGCTGAGACCGAACACGTGCATGAGTATCTTGCGGACATGTCATTGGCGCGGGGGCTGGTGATCGATGTGCGGGCGAATTCGGGTGGGAACGAGACGTTGGCGGCCGAGGTCGCGGCGTGGTTCATGGATGAGCGCGAAGTGTACGCCAAGCACGCGTTTAGACGCGGACCCGGTGCTGATGATTTCACTCCGGTGCGCGAGCGAGTGATCGAGCCCAATGATGCGCCGCGCCGCTACGCGGGTCCGGTGGCGGTGCTGATGGGTCCGGTCAACATGAGCAGTTGCGAGGCGTTTCTGCTGATGATGAAACAGGGGGGGAAAGTTCGGCTTTTCGGGGAGCGGTCCCACGGGAGTTCGGGGAACCCCAAGCCGACGTACCTGTCGAACGGGGTGGTGGCGTACATTCCGTCGTGGAAGGCGATGACGGCGGAGGGCGAGATGTTCGAGGGGGAGGGGATCGAGCCGGACTTCGCGGTTCCGTCGGAGGGGGTCGATTTCTCGCGTTCCGACCCGGTGCTCGCGGCGGCGCTCCTGTGGCTTCGGGGTACTTGACAGGTTCGCACCATCCCACACGTCCATAAAGCGGACGACTCGACATCACACGTTCAAACCCAAGGAGCTGTCGCAATGTTGATGGCATCGTAAAAGCCTCGAATGTCTGCATCGAGCACCCAGTTCACCTTCTTGCCCATGATCCCCATCCAGAGCGCGTCCAATGCACCGTGCGGACTGCGACCGGGTCGAAATCCATAGGAGAAGCCCAGGAAGTCTT
>JAJDDS010000113.1 GCA_029260195.1 Phycisphaerae bacterium | reverse complement strand
ACGTGACCCCTGCCGACAACAAGAAGACGACCATGACACCCGAGGAATGTCGAATGTGTTTGCCCTCCTGAAATGTGCGCTCCCCCCGGCCGGCCGATAGTCATATCGGCTGCGGATAGCAAAAACAATGTCTGGCTGAACTGCCGTGGCAAGGCTCGGTCGAAGTCGCTGACAAACACCAAACTGGATTGCCGTGGGGCGAGACTGATTCAGCCACTGCTCCACGGGCGTTGGCTCTTGGAGGTCGCCCACATGCGGGCACCGCCGCTCGAATTACCGGACGAAATGGCCAGATATAGCAATCTTTGGCAGCCCCTGTTATTTGTCGCATACTCCCCGGCGAAGGAGAATCGATGCCATGAACGTCTCTCTTACCCCGACGCTCGAGAAACTTGTTCAGCGAACAGTGGCCACCGGGCGTTACAACTCAGCCAGCGAAGTGATTCGCGAAGCACTGCGGCTTCTCGAAGAGCGGGACGAGATGCGCAAGGTGAGGCCTGGAACGCTCCGAAGGGAGATCAACGTCGGACTCGACCAACTCGAACAGGGTGAAGTGACCGAGTATGACGACCAGTCGCTCCGCGCTCTAGCAGCCGGCGCGATGCGGCGGGCGCCCAACGCCACCCGTCGCCGCATGTTCGCGGCCAAGGGGGACGCTATGGCATTCTCGCCCCGTTCCCCGCCCGCGAACGAACCCGACACGGCCTGGCGGGATTCCGGCAGCAGCCGACTCGGTGGTCGGCGGTCCGAACTAAACCGGCGCGAGCTGCTTGCCCAACTGTTCTTCCAACTCGCTGAGCACCGCACGTATGTTCCGCTCGACTTCGCCCGACATCGTGATCCATTTCACGACGCTGTCATCCTCAAGGAGCTTTCCGATGCGTCGCGACGCGAGAAGCACCGTCGAGTGGTTCTTGTTCCCCATGAAGCGGCCAATCTCCGGGAAACTCATGTCCGTGTGCTTCCGTGCCAACCACATCGCCACTCCGCGGGCCAACGCGATGGTACGCGACTTGCGCGACGTGTGTAGATCGTTGGCACTGAGTCCAAAGTAGATCGCCGCCACGGTCTCGATATCCGACAGCCGTACGATCGACGTGGTCCGCTGAATCAGATCCCGAAGCCCCTGAACCGCCAGCGACAGACTGATGGGTTTCTTGGTCACACTGGCCAGCGCCACGAGTTTGAACAGTGCGCCCTCCAACTCTCGAATGTTCGCCCGACAGTGTTCGGCGATGTATTGCACGACCGGCTCGGGGACCGTCTGGTTCATCTTGGTCGCCCGACGCCGCAGCACCTCAACGCGCGTGCCATAGTCCGGCGGATCGATCTTCACCACCATCCCCGACACGAAGCGCGTCGCCAGAGATTCGGACAGTTGGCTGATCATCTTGGGGTGCGCGTCCGAAGCCATCACGACCTGCTTGCCGGCCACGTCGATCGCGTTAAACGTGTGCAGGAATTCACCCTGCGTTCCACGCTTGTTCGAGAAGAAATGCACGTCGTCGATCACCAGCACGTCCACATTGCGGAATCGATGTCGAAACCCCTCCAACTCGCCCGACTTGATCGCGAACACGTACTGATTCGTGAAGTCTTCACCCGTCACGTATCGGTAGTTCTTGTCCGGATAGCGCCCTTTGAGTCTGTTGCAGATCGCCTGCAGCAAGTGGGTCTTGCCGATCCCACACCCGCCGTGGATGAACAGTGGGTTGAACTGCGATGCTGGCAGATCCGCGACGCTCATCGCCGTACTGTGCGCCAAACGGTTCGCGTCCCCGACGACGAAGTCGTCAAACGTCCGATTGGGAACCTGCACCGGCGGCAGCGTACCGTGCTTCTTCTGGACCCGCGCCAGGCGCTCTGGATTATTCGTCGCGTAGTCCACCTGTGAGTCCGGCTGCTTCTTGCGAACCTGCTTCGACAACGCCGGGTCGATTGTGAACATCACGTCCAGCCGCCGCCCCGTGATCGTCGTCGCGGCGTCGCGGATCGTGTCGACGAAATGACGCTCGATCCAGCCGCCGACAAATTGGTTCGGAACGCTCACGTTCACGAAACCGTCCGCCAGGGCGAAGTCCGTCGACCCCTTGAACCAAACCTTGTAGCGTTGCGGACCCACCATGTCCGCGATTTGATCCCGTAGACGTGAAACCACCGATACTGATTCAGGCTCCGCGCGCACTTCCACCGTTAGCTCCTCCCCGCATTTCGGGAATCAGCGGTTGATAATTGTTAGTTCGAGGCGATCGGAAAGCTGTCGCCCATTCCGACGTTCGACGAGTATTCCAGTTGGTCAACGGAGTGAAATTTATCGCGCGGCGCGCGCCGCGTCAACCGGGTTTTTCACCCCACGGTTGTGCACAAAACGCTTGCATTCCACAGAACATAGACTTAGCGACCGAAAAAAAATCTTAGGCACCGGTTGGCCACAACCGACCGCGATGTGTGGACAACTCAGTGGAAAAGTCACCTAGGTCGTTACGTCAAAAAGGGCTACGACAAATCCACGCGCGTCGTCGAGAAACTTCACGCAGTCCCCATCGTTCATAAAGACGACACGCGTGCTCGTTCGTTCCGTCAACCGCCAACGTCAAACTTCGGACACCGCGACGGCGCCCAACATCAAGCGCCAAAGAGAGTAACGCATCGCCCACGCCCCGACCCCGTGCCGCCACCGCGACCCCCATGTACACCACCTCCAAACACGAGCGATTGTACACGCCCGACAACAAAAGAACGCCCGCCGGTCGCCCCTCCAACATCGCCAAAAACCACAACCCCGCCGGATCTGAGACCCCCGTATGCAAATGGCCCACAAGAACGTCCCGCGCCGACCGAATCCCCGTAAGTCCAGGACAATCAAGACTCTCCTCGTATGTAGCCTCCAAAATCTCAACGAACTTCTCTTCAAGGTCGGGAGAATAGGTAAGATAGGTTGCGTCACATCGGACCCGCCGATTCGGCGACGGCCCCGTTATCTTCCGCTCCAGGTACACCAACTCCGTGAGGTAACGGAACCCCGCTTCACGGTACACCTTCGCAGTCCGTGCGCTCGACGCCGGGAGCAACGCCTGCAACATTGCGACATCACCCTGTCGGACCCCCTCGCGCAACGCGCCCAGAAGCATCACGCCAACTTCGGGCTCAATCCGGTCGTCATCGCTCGGACCCAGAAACGCCAACGCCGACCGACCCGGCGACCTCACACCCACACACGACCCCACGAGGCAGCCGTCACGCCTCGCCCCCAACACCGGATCGAGTGTAAGCTCCTGAATCGCCACCACTTCCAGAAGCGACGTCACCGCCCGGTCCACATCAACCGTTGGGTGCGCCCCGTCTCCCATCACCAGCCGAACCGCCTCCATCCAACCCGGTTCATCCCGCCTCAACCGTTCCACGCGGATCACGATCCCCCCTCCCCCAAAGCCCGGAGGATGCCCCATCGCTCAACAGAATCCGCAATCTTGGCACCGATCGCCTCCGCTTCTATAATCGCCAGCAGGAGCGATGCGCTCGAATCCCGGTATGAGTACGACCCAATGCTCGCATTAACCTCAGACCGCTTCATCCGCTGTGTTTCCGTCATCGCCGGAACCTGTTGCGCGTCCGGCTGCCACTGCGGCGCGCCGGTCACCGCGACGACCATGCAGGCCCGCGATCCCGCAGCCCGAGTCGCCGCGATCCAACGAGCCGCCAACACTCAGGACACATCGCTCCTCCCGCACTTGGTCGACCGCCTCGATGACGAGGACTCCGCCGTCCGCTTCACCGCCATCATCGCCCTCGAGAAGCTCACCGGCAAGCGCCTGGCCTACCGGTACGATGTCCCCAGTCCCGCTTCCGTCGCCAGTTGGCGGCGGTTCATCGAACGTCGACGCGCCCCGACGCCCAACCCCGAAGAATCGTCAGCCCACTAGGATCGAGCCCGTGCCCCCGGAAGCCACGAACGTTGTCGCCGAATTCCGCATCTGTGGCGACCCCAGCCAACTCGCGTCGGTGCGCGAACGAGTTCGGACCGAAGCCCACGCGGCTGGATTCGCCGAAGATGTCGTCACGCGCATGACCCTCGCCGTCGACGAAGCATTGTCAAACGTCATTCGCCACGGGTATGGTGGTCCCTGCGACAAACCGATCGACGTCAAGATCGAACGCATCACCCGGCAGAACGACGAGGAGATCAAGTTCACCATCCGAGATTTCGGCCAACAGATCGATCCCGCCCGAATCGCGGGACGCCCACTCACCGACATCAAACCCGGCGGGCTCGGCGTCCATATTATCAAATCCGCAATGGACGACGTGGTCTACGCCCCGGCTGACGGGGGCGGGATGCGACTCGTCATGAGAAAGAAAAAACCGACATGAGTGACGTCATCCGGGATGTAAACCGAACGCCCGAGGGCATCATCGTCCACCTCGCCGGCGAAATCGACCTCCACCAGATCCCCGATTTCCACGCCGCCCTCATCGACCTCTGCGCCGAGGGCACGACCAGGATCATCCTCGACCTCAGCAAGGTCGAGTACATGGACTCCTCCGGCATCGGAACGCTTGTCGAGATCTTCAGAAGGCTCAAAAAGGAAAACCGAAAACTCATCCTCGTCTCGCCCGCTGAACGCGTACGAAGCCTCCTCGAAATCACCCGCCTCGATCAGTACTTCACCGTGGCCAAATCGTCCGAAGAGGCGAAGATGCTGTGAGCCCCAACCCGCCCGACACCGACCCCGCACCCGACGGACCCATCGCCCGCGGTGTCACCGCCCTTGGGCGTGCCGGGCAACACGGCTACGATCAGTGCATCGACGGCGTGCGATACGTCGGCGGGGTCGGATACCTCCTCCACGACGCGGCACGATGGACCGTCCGCGGGCTCTTCTCCTCCAAGTACAAGTTCTCCTGGCCGACCCTGATCGCCCAGATGACGCGAGTCGGCGTCAAGAGCATCCCCATCGTCGTCATCGTCCAAATCTTCATCGGCGTCATCCTCGCACTGCAACTCGCGCCCACCCTCAAGACCTACGGACAGCTCGAACGCGTCGCCGACGTCGTCGCCATCGCCATCGTCCGCGAACTCGGCCCCCTCCTCACAGCCATTGTACTCAGCGGTTTCGCCGGCGCCAGCATCGCAGCCGAGATCGGCGCCATGGTCGAATCCGAGGAAATCAAGGCCCTCCGCGCGCACGCACTCAACCCCATCCGTTTCCTCGTCACACCACGCGTGCTCGCCGCAAGCATCATGATCATCGCACTCGCCGTTATCGCGGATTTCGTCGGTGTCTTCGGAGGGTTCCTCACCGCCGTTTTCATCCTCGACGTCCCCCCACCCCTCTACCTCAACCTGACACAAGCCGCGCTCGCCAACACAGACCTCATCACCGGTCTGGTCAAAGCCGGTGTCTTCGGCGGTGTCATCGCGCTGATCGCATGCTACGAAGGGCTGCACGTCAAAGGAGGCGCCGAGGGCGTCGGACGCGCCACCACCGCCACCGTCGTCAAGTCCATCGTCGCCCTCATCGGAATCGACGCCCTGTTTACCACCGTCTTCTACGCACTCGGGATCTGACAGCGAGCCACTCTTGATAAACACCGCCATCGCACAAGACGTCGCCATCTCCATTCAAAACGTTGTCAAGTCTTTTCCCGACCGTTCCGGCGGACGCACACGTGTCCTCGACCGCGTCAACTTCGACATCTATCGTGGCGAGACCATCGTGGTCATGGGCGGCAGTGGCTGCGGAAAGAGCACACTGCTCAACTGTCTCATCGGTGAATACGATGTCGACGAGGGCGACGTGCTCTTCCAGGTCAAGGAAATGAATGAACCCCTCGACATCTGCACCATGGACGAAGCCGCCCTCAACCAACTCCGCAAACGCTTTGGAATCCTCTTCCAGAGCGGCGCACTGTTTAACTCCATGACCGTCGCCGAGAATGTCGCACTCCCCCTCACGGAACATTCATACGTCGACGCAGCCATCATTGACATCGTCGTCACACTCAAACTGCAGCAGGTCAAGATGCTCGCCCACCGCGACAAGCTGCCGGCCATGTTGTCCGGCGGACAGAAGAAACGCGCCGGGCTCGCACGCGCCACCGCGCTCGATCCCGAAATCCTCTTCTACGACGAACCCTCCGCCGGGCTCGACCCCGTCACCAGTGCAGCCATCGACGACTTAATGATCGACCTGTCCAAGAAGTTACGGGTCACCAGTGTCGTCGTGACGCACGAAATGGACTCAGCCTTCCGCATTGCCGATCGTATGGTCATGCTCGACAAGGGCTGCGTTCTTAAGATCGGCCCCCGATCCGAATTCGAGGTCATTCGCGACGTAGCCCCCGAACAACTGCACACGCGCGACGAGCGACTGATCCACCAGTTCCTCAACGGCCACAGTGACGGCCCCCTCACAGACGCCGAGGGCATGACCGAATTCGAAAAGCTCATCTTCTCCGACGAGTAGCCCACCGCCAACGGGACAGCGCAAGGTCGCGCATTCCGCCATTTCCGAGCCCCAAGCGCCAGCGCGGGGTTCCGCTTTCTACCGATCGAGACAGGTAGAGCATTCCACTGAACACGACCCTGCCCTGTACTGCTGAACAGAGCCGCGACCGTAAGGAAGCGGTCATCCCACGAGAACACGGTCCCACCCCTTCTTACACACGTTTCAAGCCACCACCCCCAGAATCCCGTTCCCGAGCCTTAACGCCCTTCTCGTGCAGTCACTGTGGACCACCCCGGGAATTCGTTCCAATCGAGAGATTCGGATTGATTCCACCGACACCGCGCGGGTACAATGCGCGCCAAGGCGTTCCGAACTTGGCGAACCGGTCAATGCGCGTGGCCAGCCCTCCACCCCAGCCGCCCGCGACAGGAGCTGTCACAT
>JAJDDS010000112.1 GCA_029260195.1 Phycisphaerae bacterium | reverse complement strand
GACGGCTGGCCGGATGTCTTCGGCGCCACCATGGAGAGCCAGAGTTGGGTGCTGGCGCCCAGCGCCGGCGGCGGCAACTTCGACCCGACAATTCGCCTGCCATCCGCGGAAGCGCCGATACACGTCGAATCCGCCGATGCGGACCTTGACGGCGACCTCGACGTGATCGTTTTCAATCGCGATTCGCTGGAGGTGGGTGTCCACATCAACCCCGGCGACGGCGACTTCTTTCCGGGGACGACCTTTCCCGCCAACGCCTCGTTCAATTTCACCGCCCACGGCGACATCGACGACGACGGCGACATCGACGCCCTCGCCTCCAGCGGCGACGTCCGCATCTTCCGGAACTTCGGCGACGGAACGTTCTCCCCGAATCAGATCTATGACCCTGGCGTCGATCCGTTGGACATCAAGCTCCACGACCTCAACGGCGATGGATCGCTGGACCTGCTCTTTAATGAGGGCTCGGTCCCCTACCGCTGGGGCAGCGCCCTGAACGACGGCGAGGGGGATCTCCTGCCCGCAACCATTTGGCCGGTGGGCACGTGCGGCTACTTCTTCTTCGGCGAGATCGACGCTTTCGATTTGGACAACGACGACGACCTGGACGTGGTTCAGATCGAGGTGCTGGGATGTCCAAACATCCCGGCGGCGGGGAGGCGCATCTTTGTCAACGAAAACATGGGCAACGGAATATTTCAACTCGCGGGCATCGTCGTCACCAACCCCGGGCAGCGAACCGTTGCCGCCGCCGATTTCAACGAGGACGGCAACCTCGACCTGATCCTGACCAGCCAACCGACGACCATTCTCCTCGGCCAGGGGGACCTGACCTTCACCTTGGTCGAGGCCGCGAACCTGCCCGGCCTCAACGTGACCACCGCCGACTTCAACAGCGACGGCCACGCCGACTTCGCCCTCATGCTGCAGGAGTTGCCCAACTCCGCCGAATCGATGGCCGTCCAGCTCGGCAACGGCGACGGAACGTTCCAGACGCCGCAGATTTACCAGGGCGCTCACTCCCCCACCCTCAGCACGCAGCGCGAAATCCACCCCGGAGATGTCGACGAGGACGGCGACCTCGATGTCATGATCCTCAACACCGTCTCCAACGATCTGTCCGTGTTCCTCAACAACGGAGACGGGACCTTCCAGCGGAAAGTCCGGTACGGGATGCACGTCCGTCCTTTTGATTTCGAGTACGCCGACTTCACCGGTGACGGCATCCGCGACGTCTTGGTGGTGCATGGCAGCGGTAGCTTCCCGGCGGTCAACTCCGGACTGACTGTCGTCCGCGGCCTCGGCGCCCCGTCCATTCCCGGCGACGCCGACGGAGACGGTGACGTAGACCTGTTCGATTTCCAATCCTATCTAGCCTGTGTCACGGGTCCTGGGGTTGCGGAAGTTCCGCCCGGATGTGACGCGTTCGATTTCGATAGCGATCAGGACGTGGATCTCACGGACCATGGCGCGCTGCAACTCGCCTTCACCGGATCGTAGCGGAGTGTGGATTGCCGGCATTGAGGGCCATGAATCTAGAAAAGAGTTTTCGGAACGGTTTCCAATCCATGTGGCAAAGCATCGGCGGCAGACTCGTTTGCACGTTACGCGCGAGCCTGGAGGACAGCTGAATTAGGCAAGCGATCCGGAAGGAGTTGGGGAACATGAACATCAAACGCTCTCTTTCCCCATGAGTGTCGGATTCGACCCTCTCCAAAGAGTCTCTCACTCCTCGATTCTTGGGGCAGACTCTCGGCCCGTAACACGCCGCCGCGAGAAACAACCATGACCGCCCAACGACACTCGAGCGTAGTGCTTCTTTCAGTCTCTTTGGGTATCGCGGCGGGGGCGCCCCTCGCGCTCGCCCCGCCGCCTCGAAACATGACAGTCTTGTTACAGAAAGGACAGGTATAACTGTGAACTCACGAATGGTCTCCTCCACATTGGGCGTCGCTTTAGCGGCGTTCCTATCGACGTGCCCGCGGGCGGCGGCCCAGGGTACGTGGCACCGCCAGAGCACGCTGCCCACGGGCGAGCACATCAACGGCGTCAGCTTTGTCACACCCCAGATAGGATACATCGCCGGCGAGGACGAAATGCTCATGCGAACCACCGATGGTGGCGCCACCTGGTCTCAGGTTCCCGGTTGGGAACGATTCTCTTTTTACGAGGGCAGGCTCGGCGACGTATTCTTCATCGACGAGCAGAACGGATGGGTTGGTGGCGCCTTCACCTACCAGTTCCAGCGCACGACAGACGGCGGTGCGACCTGGCAGGACATGCCGTACGTCGGTGCCGTCTGGCAGCTCGAATTCCTCTCGCCGCAGGTCGGCTACGCGCGGACCAACAGCGGCGTTTTCAAGACCACCGACGGCGGCGCGTCCTGGTCGATCGCCTTCCAGCACTCCTCCGGCGCCGTCGCATCCATGGACTGGTGGGATGCCGACCGCGGCATCCTCGCGTTCTTCGCGACCTTCAACGATTGGACCCTGTACCGCACGACCGACGGCGGGCAGAGCTGGCAGCAGGTCCAGTCAGGCTTGGAGTATTACGGAGTCAGCTTCGTCGACATGAACACCGTGATCTGGGGCACCTTCGCTGGCGATATCTGCCGCTCCACCGATTTCGGAAGTTCCTTCACGGTCGTCACGACGGAGCCCCTCGGCATTTACGCCTCGGCCGGCATCGACGCGGACTCCGTCGCGATCATGGACTTCGACTACGCGTTCTGGATCAGTGACGACGCCGGCCTGACGTGGAGCCTGGCACATGAGGGCATCACCTTCCGCGTGGCCGAGTCCTTCCCCAAGATGCGGTTCCTCGACGCGCAGCGCGGCTGGGCGACCGGGGAGAACGGGCTGCTCTGGGAGACAACCGACGGCGGGCATACGTGGATCCAGCTCAGCCAGGGCATGGGGCGCACCCCGTCTGATATTCTCATGTATCCCGACGGCAGGGGGTTCGTTGCCGGGAATCTGCTGTTCCTGCGCACGGATGACTTCGGCGAGCACTGGCGCTCGCTCGCACCTCTGATCGGGCAGCAGGGCGGCCAACTCATCAAGAACCTGGACACGGCGGGCACCAGCACCGTGGCGACCGTCGATGGTCGCGCCAGCCTGCTCATCAGCCAGGACCGCGGCGACGCGTGGCAACGATACGACCTGCCCGATCCCCCGCCGGGCTTCCAGCGTTATCTGGAATGGGTCGATTTCATCGATCCGAACGTCGGCTTTATCTTCGGCTTCTACCTCGAGTGCTGCGGCGTGGTGTATTCAACGACCGACGGCGGAGCGACCTGGCAAGGTCCGGCGATCTTCGATCACGGCGAACTGCAATACGGACAGATGTTCGACGCGAACGTCGGTGTGGCGCTCCTGGCCAACAACTCCGACATGATGCGAACGAACGATGGGTGGGCGACGGCTACGACCCGAGCGATTCCCTTTTCCACCGCGAATAGCTGGCAACGCCTGGCCTTTGCGACGCCGACGGTCGGCTGGGCAGGCGGCTACTACGGCCGGATCGCGCGGACGACAGATGCCGGTGACAGCTGGACGATCTCGACGCCGCCCGGCGCGCACCCTGACTGGGCCATTACCGACTTCCATGTGATCGATTCGCAGGAGATCTACGCCGTGGGCACGCAGAACGATCAGAACACCGTCCAGAACCTGCCGGTCCGCGTGTGGCACAGCACGGACGGCGGTGCGACGTGGCAGTCGCTCGGCCACGACGTATTCCATTCGGACGATCCGAGCTTTACCAGTGCCGATGCCATGGCCGTCCTCCCGGGCCAGGGAATCTGGACGGCCGGCTTCAGGGGGTTCGTTGTGTCGAATGTCGTCCCAATCATTCCAGGCGATCTCGACGGCGACGGCGATGTGGACCTGGTCGACTTCGCGTCGTTCCTCGATTGCGTCACCGGACCCGGCGCCGGCGGCGTTCCGCAGGCATGCACCGCCGTCGATTTCGACAATGACCAGGACGTAGACTTTGCAGACTACAGGCTGCTGCAACTCGCGTTTACCGGGTCTCTGTAGAGCGTGTCCGGAAGAAACGTATTGGCCGGAGAAAAGGACGATTCCACAGGACAAAAGGAGGGGCGCCGACTTAGCGGTCGGGGAGTTCTCCCCGCCCGTCCACAGCG
>JAJDDS010000111.1 GCA_029260195.1 Phycisphaerae bacterium | reverse complement strand
TCATTGCCGCCATGATCCTTGGCGGCACGTTTCTGGCGACCTCGTGGCTCGCCCTCCACCCTTGGAGGATCGAGCTGTTCAACAACGACACTGAGGCGCGGCTGCTCGCCCGCAACGGTCGGGAGATCAAGGTATGGCAATCCGATGACGGCCTGTCTCGGTCCATCACCATGGCCAAGATGGTCAATCAACCGCGTGCTATGCGTGACAGACGTTTGGCGATCCTCGGGTTTGCGGGGGCTCGCGGCGCTACGGCGTTTCCGAACTCGCTTTGCGCTTACGATGTCGACAACGATTTGGACAATCCGCTCTGGGAACGGCATTTGGAGGATGCGGATATTCCGGATTTCCTCCGTGAGGAACGCGACTACATCGGCGCGAGTTTCGGGGTCGCTCTGTGCAAGATGGCGGATGTTCTTCCTGGTTCGCAATTCCCCGGCGACGAGATCATCGCGATTCACAAGCATGAGTCCACGACGCACTCGGCGGTCCGCGTGTACGACACTTCAGGCGCACGACTGTACGAGGTCTGGGTGGATGCACACGTCGTGTCAGCGTATTGGATGAGCGATGCCCGAGAGTTGGTCTTGGCGGGGCGCAATGGCTCAGCCCTCTGGGCTCAGCGTGGCCACACAGAAGTGCATGACACGCACCCCACCGTAATCTTTGCAATCCGCCCCACGCCTGGCGTCGTCACGCGCGAGTACCTGTCCGAAGCTCCCGGCGAGGACCCGCTCAGCCCCGTCTGGTACAACTGCCTTCTGCCGCCCACCATGTCAGATGTATTTGAAATCAACTATCTCTGTCTCCACCGTCCGGGCGAGGAATTCGACTCCGGGCGAACGGCCCTATTCGGCGTTCACGCGCTCGAACGGTTAGGGGCAAACCCCGCAGGCATGACATGGGTTCTCGACGAGTTTGGGAACGTGATCCCGGAATCACAGACAATGAACGACACATACAGACTCCACCAGTCGAAACTACCGAAGTTGAGTGATTTCTACCTCGGCGAACTTCCGCCGATCGTGTCGACTCAAGGTGGTGAGGCGGAACCGCCTCTCGCTGAGGGTGGCGATGAGTAGTATCAAGGCCGTGACCGGGGGTCGGTGGCCAAGTAGTTTTCGGATCGGGGGTTCTCGTGCGTTCGGACGGCGGTGACCGGGGGGTCGGCCGCTGCGCAGAGCGTGATGCGGAGGTCTTTGATCCAGCCGTCGGTGCGAGGGTGCGGCTGGCTACGGTGCGTGGTGGAGCGCCGGCGTCTCCTTCCACGGGTGACGTCGTCGCGAGCGTCCCGGCTCAGTCCGATTGCTTGACGGCGGTGACGTCGGCTGCGCCGCTTGGGCAGGCGTTTCCGTTCCATGTCCACGCTTCGGTTCCGGTCGCGGTGAGTGGTGAATCCGACGGGTCGATTGTCGTGGTGTACTGGCTGTGTGTCGTTCCGCCGTCTTCGGAGACGTCGCCGCTGAAGGTGAGTGCTGTTCCGATTAGCGTGCCGGCGAGCACGTTGCCCGGACTGTTCGCCCATCCGCTCAGTTGGACGTCGGTTCCGTTCTGGAGACCGGTGATCTGCAGGACCTTGACGGAGCCGGTTTCGCCCGCGCAATCGCCGTTGGCGGCTGTGATACTCACGGTGAACTCCCATATGCCGCTTACGTCACAGACGTCGCCGTTGCCATCAGCGTCGGCGTCTGCCTGGTCGGCGTTTGCGATCATGGGGCAGTTGTCGCCGGAGTTCGCCACGCCATCCGCATCGTCGTCCGCGTCCTCTTCGGAAACGCTTGTGTCCGAGGCGGCGGCGATGTCGACGATGCAGGTTGCCCGGAAATTGGCTACGTCGTTTTGGGTATCCGTGATCGTGATGTCCGCGATGATCGTGACGGTCCCGGCGGCGGTGGCCTCGAAGCTGTTCGATCTCGTCCCTTCAGGATCGGAAGCCTCGAACGCGTCTGTCGTAGGAAACTGCTCATAACGGGTGTCCGTGCTGGCCAACGTGATATCGCCGCCGTCGGAACTGCTGTAGGACCAGGCGATCGCCATGACCCTCACGGTTCGGAACGCATCAGAGCCGCCGACAACGCGGGCCTCGACGACGTGCGTGGTGTCCACGACGACAACCTCGCTGGGGCAGATCAACTCGGTGCCGGTGATCTCGAAGTTGGTGTCGAGAAGACCGCTCACCAACCGGCAGCCCGCCATCAGCGCGACCAGGGGCACGAATGAGAGTACTGCACAGGCAACCCTGCCTGCGACGGCGTAGTGTGCGTGGTCCGAGCGATAGTCCATTGGTTCTCTCCGAAAAGGTTGTTGCGAAGCTCAGACTATACCACAAACAGGCCCGGCCACGTAACAGCGCACGGCGGTGCAATCAAAGCGACGTGCCCTTCCGTGCATCGAGCCGAGGACGACATTCGAGCCCCAATCTCTGAAGAGATAGGACACCTATGCATCGCGCCCACGAGCTCACCTGCGTCAAACCGTGACCGACGCCGCTGCCGCGCCCTTCTGCTCGAGCGCCTTGAGAATCTTCTCCGGCGTGATCGGCAGGTCTTTGATCCAGACGCCGGTGGCGTCGGCGATGGCGTGGGCGACGGCGCCGAGGACGGGGAGGGTGCTGCCTTCGCCGATCTCTTTGGCGCCGTAGGGGCCTCGGGGTTCGTAACTGTCGACCAAGCCACTAAATATCTCGGGGGCGTCCTTGATGGTCATCATCAGGTAGCCGTGCAGGTTGGGGTTTAGTAGTCGGCCCTTCTCGTCGAACATGACGTCTTCCATCACGGTCTCGCCGGCGCCCATCACGATGGCGCCTTCGACCTGGCCGTGGACGGACTGGGGGTTGATGGGGGTGCCGCAGTCGTGGTAGTCGGTGAACTTGTCGAGCTTGACCTTTCCGGTCTCCAGGTCGACGGTGACTTCGCAGACGGCGCTGCCGAAGGAATAAGCTGGACTGGTGCCGACAGTGGCGCCCTTGTAGTCGCCGCCGAGGCCGTCGGGGGGTTTGTAGCAGCCGGTGCCGACGAGGGGCCCGTTGTCGTTGAAGTACTTGCGGGCGACTTCGGCCCATTCGACAGTGGGGGAATCGTCGCTCGAATTGTCTGCTTCCTTACGGGCGCGAATCGGATTGGGGTCCGCTTCCTTACGGGCGCGGCTCTGTTTGGGGGGTGAGTTGGGGAACATCTTTCCGTCGCGGGCTTCGACTTCGGATTCGGCGCAACCGAGCATGGCGGCGGCGTAGGGGCGCATCTTGTTGACGACGTCTTCACCCGCTCGGGAGACGGCGTGTCCGCCCATGAGGGTGACGCGTGAGGAGTAGGAGCCGAGGTCGATGGGGGAGATGTCGCTGTCGCCGCTGCGCATGCGGATGCGCGAGACGGGGATGCCGAGGGACTGGGCGCACATCTGTGTCAAGACGGTGTCACTGCCCTGGCCGATCTCGGCGGCGCCGATCATGAGCACGCCGGCCATTCCGTCTTCGGTGATCTTCACGACGGCGTTCGCGTGCGGGAAGATGGACCGCTTCTGGAAGTGCTCTCGTGGTTTCTCATGGGAAAGTTGGACTTGTCCGCGGTAGATGCAGTAGCCCGCGCCGGAGACGAAACCTCCGCAGCCGATGCCGATGCCCTTGCCGGGTGGGAGCTTTCCGTACTTCTCGACCCAGCCGGACTTTTCCTTGACGGCTTTGAGGGTGGCGCGGTACTCGCAGCTCCCGATGTCGAGGTCGTTGATGGTGATGGTCTCGGGGTCCATGGCGTTTCGTTCGCGGATCTCGACGGGGTCGATGCCGAGGTCGTCAGCCACCATGCCCAGCAAGCACTCGAACGCGAATCTTGGCTGGGGGACGCCGTGGCCGCGCATGGCGCCGCAGGCGGGCTTGTTGGTCATGACGCGGTAGCCGTCGTAGCGGTACGCGGGCAGGTGGTACAGGGTGGGGATCATGCTGCCCGCGTAGTATGCGGTGGCGACGCCGAAGGAGGAGTACGCGCCGCCGTCGAGGTAGATTTCGCTCTGGAACGCTTTGATCTTTCCCTCGCGATCGACGCCGAGTTTGAACTTCATGTGTTGTTTGTGGCGACCGCGTCCGTACGTGAACATCTCTTCGCGGGAATAGACCATCTTGACCGGTCGGCCAACTTCGCGACTCAGCAGGGCGGAGCAGATGTCGAGGGGGGTGGTGGCTGCCTTGCCGCCGAATCCGCCGCCGACGGCTGGTCGGATGACGCGGATTTTACCGAGCGGGATGTGCAGCACGTGGGCCATCATGTACTGGACGTAGTGTGGTACTTGCGTCGAGGTGTAGAGGACGAGCGTCCCGTCGGGATCCCAGGTCGAGATGGAGGCGTGGGGTTCCATCGGGCATTGGTAAATGTGGTTCCCGGTGAAGGTCTCCTCGCGAATGTGGTGCGACTCGGCGAAGCCCTTGTCCATGTCGCCGAAGACCTGCTCGACGTGCGTGTTGATGTTCTTCTTGAACCGTTCGTGCACGAGTGGGGCGCCGTCGGCGATGGCTTGCATCGGATCGAGCACGGGCGTCAACTCTTCGAACTCGACCTCGATCAGCTTGATGGCTTGCTCGGCGGTTCGCTCGTCGATCGCGGCGACGGCGGCGATGGGGTCGCCGACGTGTCGCACCTTTTCCTTGGCGAGGACGTCTTCGTCGTAGCGCGCGGGAGAGACGCCGTGCTTGGTGTCTGTGACGTCTTTGCCGGTGAGGACCGCCAACACGCCGGGGAGGGCTTTCGCCTTGGAGACGTCGACTCGTTTGAGCAGTCCGTGCGCGATCGGTGAGCCGAGGATCTTCCCGTGGGCCATGTTCGGCAGGAGGACGTCGGCTGTGTATTGCGCGCGCCCGGTCACCTTGTCCACGGCGTCGATCCGCGGGACCGAGACGCCGACGGAATCAAACTTCGATTTCGGAGCGGCCGAGTCGTCGGAATTTTTTGCGCAGGTGCCGTTGGTGCGGTAGTTCTCGCAGTTCTTGACGGCGCGCATGATGCCGCCGTATCCGGTGCATCGGCACATGTTTCCGGCGAGGGCGTCCTTGATCTCGTCGTCGGAGGGGGACGGGTTGTCCTTCAGCAGGGCAGTGGCTGCCACGGTCATGCCGGGCGTGCAGAAGCCGCACTGAATTCCGCCCTCGTTGACGAAGGACTTTTGGATGGGGGTGAGTTCGCCATTATCAGCCAGTCCCTCGATCGTGGTGATCGATTTGCCTTCGACGGTGGCTGCGAGGATGAGGCAGGCGTTCATCGGCACGCCGTCGACGAGGACGGTGCATGCGCCGCAGTCGCCGACGCCGCATCCGAGTTTCGTTCCGGTCATTTGGAGTTTGTCCCGGAGCACGTGGAGCAAGGTGTCCTGGGAGGCGACGGCTGCGACGAGGCTCTGTCCGTTGATGTTGAGTGTGCGTGCTGTGATCATGTTTTTACTGCTCCGCTCTTCGTGCGGCTTCGATGAGTGCGCGGCGGGTCAGGACGCCGACGACCTCACGCCGATATTCGTCCGACCCGCGAATGTCACAGATGGGTCTGGCTGCGTTCATCGCGGCGTTGGCCACTTCGTGGATGCCGGCGTCGTCGAGGCGGCGTCCGGCAAGCGCGGCGTCAGCCTCCTCGATGCATACTGGGATCGGCGCGACCGCGTTGAGACAGACGCGTGCGTTCTTGATGTTCCCGCCGTCGATGGTGAGTGAGGCTGCGACGGCAGCGACGGCAATCGAGTTGCCTTCACGTAGCGACAAGCGTTGGTAGGACGCTCCGAAACCCGGCGTCGGCGGTGGTACGTGGACTGCGATGAGGATTTCGCCGTCAGCG
>JAJDDS010000012.1 GCA_029260195.1 Phycisphaerae bacterium | reverse complement strand
CATCGTTGGGCGATGTATCTTCCTCCGCTTCCCGACGGACGTGTGTTACAGGGTAATGACTCCACCTGTGGGCGATCTTCGCACTGGAGCTTCCGCGTGGACGGACAGGCGTCCGGGATGGAGATTGCCGAATGGTGGGGGGCGTCGCCGGCTTACCGGGTGCAGAGCAACCTGTTGCCAAACAAGGACACACTGGGCGGAATGTACAGCTACACCGATCTGTATCTGATGGGGTACGTGTCGCCGGAGGAGATGGACGCGAACAACAGCGAGCTACGCTACATGGACTTCGGGTGTGGTTCGCCGAACTTCGGCGGCATCTCGACGTTCACGTCCGCGGACGTCATCGCGAGCGCCGGTTCGCGCGTCCCGAATGCGGACAACGCTCAGAAACACTACAAAACCGCTTGGATCATGTTTCACCAGCCGGGCGCGCCGCCGACTGCGGAGCAACTCTCCAAAGCAGCCCGTATCCAGGAACAGCACACCCGTGACTGGTACACCGGCACGCTTGGACGCGGGACGATGGACAACTCGCTGTACACGGACTGCAACTGCAACAGCATCCCGGACGGTGAGGAGTCCGGTGCGGTCGGCGGATGCACCGTGACGGCGGACAATGACGGCGACGGCGATGTCGACGTGGCCGACTTCAGCGCGTTCTTCGACTGCGCCGAGGGGCCACTGGCGTCAGACCCGACGCCCGAGTGCGAACCGTTCGATTTCGACGCCGACGCCGATGTCGATCTGTCCGACTTCCGCGTTCAGCAGTTGGCCCATACCGGCGATTGCGACATGAACGTCACGCAGCAGCCGGCCGACGTGGCGGCCTGCGCCGGCGAGGCAGCCAGCTTCACGGTCCAGTTGGAAGGCGTGGATCCCGTGGTCGTGTGGATACACAATGGACAGTTCCTTGGGCAAGGTATCGGATACACACTCGACATCCCCGCCGTCGACGAGGGCGATGAGGGAGTTTACGGTACGTTTGTGCGCGGCCTGTGCGGCATGCGTTACACCGAGACCGCACAACTGACGGTGCATGTCGCCCCTGAGTTCGTCATCCAACCCGAGGACGCAGCCGTCTGCGAGGGCGACTCGGTCGAACTCAGCATCGAGGTTTCCGGGTTCGGCCCGTTCACATACCAGTGGCGGCGCAATGACGAGGATGTTCCCGGCGCGACGTCGGACACACTGGTCATCGACGCCGTTGGCGTGGCGGACGTCGGCGCTTACCGCTGCGTCGTTCACGATGGCTGCGCGAACGCCGTCCAAAGCGCTGAGGGCGACGTCTCAATCGCGGAAGTCGCGATTACGCTTCAGCCCACGGGCGGGGAATTCTGTACGGGCGCCGCGTTGTTCCTGACCGTGGGGACCCAGAACGCCGACACGTACCAGTGGTTCAAGGATGGCTTCGCGATACCAGGCGCGACGAGTTTCTTCTACGTCGTGTCTCAACTCCAACTCTCTGACACCGGAACGTACCACGTCGTCGCCACTGGCATGTGTGATTCAGCCGCGTCCGACGAAGTCGTCGTTGACGTCGTGGACTGCTCCGGTCCCTAGCGCGTAGCGAACTCTGCATTGATCCGTTTTTTCGGTGGGAAGGAGAAGTGTCGAACGTGGAGCAATTGAGGTCCCGTCGCTAGCGCTCCGGGCTCGGAATAAGCGGTGGTGATTATGGAAGGCTGCGGAGTTTGAATCGCTGGATCTTGCCGGTGGCGGTCTTGGGTAACTCAGAGACAAATTCGATCCATCGCGGGAATTTGTAGACGGCGGATCGCTCTTTGACGAAATGCTGGAGCGTCGTCGCCAACTCGTTCCCATTTGCGGACGACGGGTCTTTGAGCACGACGAATGCTTTCGGCTTGATCAGCCCGTGATCATCCGCCACGCCGACGACCGCGCTTTCCAATACGGCTGGGTGTTGGATGAGGACGCTTTCGACCTCGACGGGCGAGACCCAGATGCCGCCGACCTTCAACATGTCGTCGGATCGCCCCTGGTACCAGAAGTACCCGTCCTCGTCTTGCGTGTATTGATCGCCGGTCCGAATCCAGTGTCCTTCAATGGTGTTCTTGGTGGCTTCGTGCTGGTTCCAATAGGCGGAGCAGATCGAGTCGCCCTTGATGCGCAGCTCGCCGACGTCACCGGCGGGCAACGCGCGACCGTCTTCATCGACGATCCGGGCTTCGTAGCCGGGGACGACCTCTCCGGTTGAGCCCGGTCTCACCCTGCCGGGGCGGTTGGAGATGAAGATATGGAGTATCTCGGTCGAGCCGATGCCGTCGAGAATCTCCGTACCGAACCGCTCCAGCCATCGCTCGTACAACGGTCGCGGGAGCGCTTCGCCGGCGGATACACAAAGGCGCAGGCTGCTCGTATCGAATCGCTCCGCGGCGTCTTCGACCGCCAGCATCCCCGCGTAGCCGGTCGGTACGAAGAAGAACAGCGTGGGACGGTAGCGCTGGATGATCTCAAATGCGTTGATTCGATCGGGCTTGTCGGGAAAGAGAATGGTCGTGGCGCCCACGCGAAACGGAAAGTAAAGCCCGTTGCCCAGACCGTAGGCGAAGAAGAGCTTGGCGCCAGAGAAAGTCCGATCGCGCTCGTTGATGTCAAGAAGGGACCGGGCGTACAGATCTGCCGCGACGATCATGTCGTGTTGGAGGTGGACGGCGCCCTTCGGGAACCCGGTCGTCCCGGAGCTGAACAGCCAGAAACAGGCGTCGTCCTTGCTCATCATCTCAGGCGCGAGTTCGGGCGACGCAGCCTCGGTCAGTTCGCGGTAGCTCAACTGTCCGCGGGCGTCGTGGCCGACGACGATGATGCGGTCCAGATAGTGCAGTCGGTCGCGGATGGGCTCGATTAGATCGAGCAGCGTTTCGCCAATCGCCAGGACGCTCGCCCGGCTGTCGTTGATCAGGTATTCGTAGTCGTGCGGCTTGAGCAGGGTGTTCGTGGGGATCGGTACCGCGCCGATCTTGATGGCGCCGAAGAAGCAGAACACGAACTCCGGCGAGTCCGGCAAGAGCAGCATGACGCGTTCCTCGCGGCGCACGCCTAGCTCCTTCAGTGCGTTGCCGGTCCGGTTGGTCATGTTCAAGACGTCGTCGTAGGTGTGCGCGGACCCGTCGCCGGCGTTGTAGATGGCGATTTGCCCACCGCGACCGGCTTCGACGTTGGCGTCGACAAGCACGGCCGCCGCGTTCATGCGATCCGGCAATTCAACGCGTGGTGGTGACGTGTCGTGAGTGACCATCGCAACGGTTCTCGCCGCCGAACAAATCCTAGGAGTCTCGGAATCGCGCGGTTCGACGGCGCGACCATCGCGGCAGCCCCGCGAGCGTCAACATGACCAGTGTGCTCGGCTCGGGGAGGACCAAATCGATGGCGAACGACGTACGGACCGCCATCGCGCTGATAGTCTCATGCCACGGACTGACGGTGGCGAACGCAAAGACGTTGTAGACGCCGGGCGCGAAAACGCCCTCCTCGGATACGTGCAGCAGGCTGGGCGGATCGTCCAGAAAAAGGTCGGCGAAGAACAGGAATTCGTCGGGACCCTCGATCATAACCACGGCGCCCGATGAATCGATGACCTCAGCCATACCGATCAGGCCCAGGTCGACACTCAGGTCGTAGGGTGTGGGTTCGGCGAGCTCAAAGGTCAGGCTGAAGAAACTCGAAACCGATATCTCCGCCAGCGCAAGGTCAGCCGGGTCGCGCGATTCGCTGCCGTTGGCGGTTCCGTGCGCCGTAATCGAAGTCGGCGTGATGCGGGATGACTGCCATGCGTCAGCGTCAGCCTGCGCGAAAGGCAGGATGACGCTGGCGTCGACGGCGGCTTCAAAGTCGGCGAAGTCGGGCGCTGCAATCATGTCGGAAACGGTGACGATGTTTCCGGACGTGCTGTCGGAGGCGCTGGCTTCGGCGCGGACGCTTCGGCTCTGCTCGAGAAACGTGACCGGGACAGCCTCCACCGACGCGGCGACGAGGAGGACCAGAACGAACGAGACAACGGCGCGGGCGGCGGGTCGGGGCATCTTCTCTCTCTCCTGTCATCGAACCGGCGGGGATGCCGAAGTATTCGACCGACGACCCAGTGTAGCCATTTCGCCCGTCGCGTTCAAGGGGCGCGGGGGCTTCGCCGCGTTTCTTCGCGGCGACAATGCGCACGGATGGGAAAGCAGCTTATTAGTACATAAGGCGAACTATAAGGTCATTGACGGTCCGCATCGCGTATCATCGGGGTGGCTCGCGAAGTTCCTGGCCCACCGCATCACAGCAAATTGTTAACTCACTCTGAATCCTCCCGACGCGGCAACCGTAGACGGGCGCGACGATTCCAGCTTCCCGGCGGCGCCGGGGGACGCGCGAGTAATCTCCACCCGGACGGTGCCATCGCGCGCCTTCGGCTTGGCTGCGCGGACATCCGCAGCCCCCTCCAGCGCGTGGTGCCGAGCGGTGACCGGACATACAATCGCGAACGACGACAACGTGTACCCTCGGACGAGAACACTCTTGCTCAAAGACAGCTATCCCTACTACCTGGCCAACAAACCCGTCGCCGCCAACACCGATCTTCCGGTCGCCAACAAGTACACCGCACAAGTGGCTGCGCGGGTGGCTGTGGCTGACGCGGGCGTGATTGATCGAGCCATCGCGTTCGGAGTCGACGCCGTCGCACCCTGCCGGGCGATGCCGGCATTTTCCCGGGCGGCTGTGCTCAATCACGTCGTCGACAGGATGCGCGAACGGTTCGAGGAACTGGCGTACGCGCTCTGCGTCGAAGCCGGAAAGCCCATTCGCGACGCTCGCGGCGAGGTCACGCGCGGGATCGACACGTTTCGACTGGCGGCTGAGGAGGCGACGCGCATCTACGGCGAATACGCGCCGCTGGACATCTCGCCGCGCGCTCAAGGGTATGAGTCGGTCACTAAGCGCGTACCGATCGGGCTTTGCTCGTTCATCTCGCCGTTCAACTTCCCCATCAACCTGGCTGCCCACAAGATCGCACCCGCCATCGCGTGTGGCTGTCCGTGGGTACTCAAGCCAGCCTCTCGGACGCCGATCGGGGCGCTGATCCTCGGCGAAATACTCGCCGAGACCGACCTGCCGCCGGGGGCGTTCAGCATCCTCCCCTGCTCGCGCGAAGGAGCCGACCTGTTCACCACCGACGAGCGATTCAAACTCCTCTCATTCACCGGGTCGCCGGAGGTGGGCTGGGCATTGAAAGCCAAGGCGGGTAAGAAGCCGGTGGTGCTCGAACTCGGCGGCAACGCAGCCTGCATCGTCGATCGAGACGTCGATCAGGATTACGCGGTGCAGCGCACCATCATCGGAGCGTTCTACCAGTCCGGACAATCCTGCATCGGCGTTCAGCGGGTCATCATCCACGAGGCGATCTACGAGGAGTTCAAATCCAAACTGGCGGCAGCCGCGTCGAAACTGATCGCGGGCGATCCGTTGAACGAAGAGACTTTTTTGGGGCCGATGATCACCGAGGACGACGCGAAGCGCATGGAGGCCTGGGTCAACGAGGCTGTCGCGCGCGGTGCGAAAGTGGTCTGTGGCGGAAAGCGCGACGGGGCATTCTACGAGGCGACGTTTGTCGAGAACGTTCCGGCGGACGCCGATCTATCGTGTAAGGAAGCCTTCGGCCCGGTGGCTACTTTGCAGCCCTTCAACACGTTTTCCGGCGCGTGCGACCGGGTGAACGACTCGGTCTTCGGCCTGCAGGCCGGGGTGTTCACCCGCGACATTCACAACGCCTTTTACGCGTGGAATCATCTCGACGTCGGAGGTGTGGTGATCAACGACGTTCCGAGTTTCCGCGTCGACTCGATGCCCTACGGCGGCGTCAAAGACTCCGGCCTGGGCCGCGAGGGCATCCGCTACGCCATCGATGACATGACCGAACTCCGCCTCCTGGTCCTCAACCGTATCGGAAGCGCTGTGCGGTGAACGTCCGGGGGCATTATTCCCATCCAATCACACAGCTACGGGCGCCATTCCGAGTCGTGGGAATGAAGGCCGCGCGCGGCCAGGTTGTGCATGGGGCGGCCCTCGATAGGATCGGTGGTGACGAGTGGGAGTCATGTGTTAGATGTCGACGTATTCAGCGGCTATCAACGCGGTAAGAGGTCTCTTCGACCGATCCTTCGATCCGGAGACGGCGCGACGGTTGCCCGTACTCAAGGACGCCGGGCAGAGCAACGTGCGCGGGCTGTATATGGTCGGCGAGATCGCGGGTACACCGCTGATCAAGCTGGGGCTCAACGCCGGCGTTGACGTCGTCGACAGCGCCGCGCCGTATCCGATGGCGAGCCGAGGACTTCAGTCCTCGCGGACGTCCGCGCGGGATGAATCCCGCGGCTCGTGCGACGACACGCTTGACGTGCTCATCGTCGGGGCGGGCAGCAGTGGTCTCGGAGCAGCCGATCGGTGCGACCAACTCGGTTTGAATTATGTGGTCATCGAGCAGCAGCGCGCCGGGCAACTCATCCGCAACTTCACCAAGGGCAAGCCGCTGTTCGCCGAACCGGCACACGTCGAACTCAAGTCGCGTCTGTGGTTCGAGGAATGCGCCAAGGAGGCACTGCTCGCCAAGTGGGACGAGCAGATTCCCGCGCTGGGGCTGCGCATCCGCGAGTACGAGCAGGTCACCGACATTCAACGCCGGCCCGACACCGACTCGTTCGTGGTCACCACGGACAAGAGCACCTACCACGCCCGGCGCGTCGTCCTCGCCATCGGGATGGCGGGCAATCCGCGAAAACTCCGCGTGCCCGGCGAAACCGACCACGCCGACAAGATCAGCCAAAACGTGGCTGACCCCGATGTATGGGCGGACAAGGACTTGGTGGTGTTGGGGGCCGGCGACGTCGCGTGTGAAGCCGCGGTCGTGCTGGCTGACCGGGGCAATCGGGTGGCGCTGGTCGCGCCGGACCGGGAGTTCACGTTCCCCAAGAAGCGCAACATCGACGCGGTGGCAGAACGCGCCCGCGACGGGAAGATCGCGGTGCATCTGTCGCACAAGGCGGCTGAAATCCGTGCAAACGAGATTGATATCGAGCACGTCGACACCGGCGAGAAACAGACATTACGACACGAGCATGTGTTCCGTTGCATCGGGGCTGACCTGCCGCTACGGTTCTTCGATCGAATTGGCGTCAAGCTCGAGAAGACCTGGGACGCCCGTCGCTGGTGTACTCTCGGGATCGCCTTTCTGATTTGCTACACGATCTACGGCGTCAAGAAACCGGCTTGGCCTTTCGCGCCGGGGCAGTTTTTTGACAAAGTGCCAAACCTTGTCACTTTCATAACCCCGTCGTTCCTCGGCCAGGCTGTCCGCGTCGACCCGGTCTTCTGGTACGCAGCCCTCTACTCGCTGGCCATGACCTACTTCGGACTCAATGCCTACCGCCGTTGGGGCGTCGCCTACAACGACAGCTACCAGAAGAAGCGATACATCACGCTGATCGTGGTTCAGTGGACGCTGGGGTTTATGATCCCCGCCGTCATCATGTACTGGGTCCATCACAAGGTGGGTGACAACATGTGGCTGGGGCGAGCAGGGAATTACTGGCACGCCTTCGGAATCGAACTGGCGTTTCCGCTGTACTTCTCGATGTTCTTCTTCGACGTCGGACTCTTCTATCTCATCTACGGGCTGCTCGCGACGTTTGTCATCATCCCCATCCTCAGCATCTTCCACGGCAAGCGGTACTGCACGTGGTTCTGCGGCTGCGGGGGGTTGGCTGAAACGTTGGGTGACAGGTGGCGACACTTGGCGCCCAAGGGCAAGGTCAGCCGGCGCTGGGAATGGATGAGCATGGCCGTGATGATCTGGGCGTTTGTCGCGACTGCGTTCGTGCTCGTGCGGGTTGGATTCGGAATGTACGCCGGGTCCACCGCGTTCAACGCCGAGGGCTGGGCGGCGTCCGCCATTTCGTCGTACGGGTGGATCACCGACTACTGGCTGGCTGCGATCATACCGGTTTCGCTGTACCCGATCGCGGGTGGGAAGGTGTGGTGTCGATACTGGTGTCCTCTGGCGAAGTGGATGCAGCTTTGGAGCAAGTGGTTTGGTCGACTGCGGATCGTGAGCAATGAGAAGTGCATCACGTGCGGCGAGTGCTCCCGGTATTGTCAGGTGGGGATCGACGTGATGGGTTTCGCGAAGAATCGGGCGGAGTTCTCGAACAAAAACACCAGTTGCATCCATTGCGGAATCTGTGTGACGGTGTGCCCGATGGACGTATTGAGCTTCGACGACGGCGGCGGCGTGGGGACGGTGACCCTAACGGTCAACGGTACGCCGTCGCGATAGCAGCCGCTCGGTCAGCGGTTTGGGATCGCCCAAATGTAGGCGTCGCCGCCGGACATGCCGGTGATGACGGACCTCCCGTCCGGCGTGAAAGCCAGCGATACCGGCGTGTTGCCGACATCCTGGAACTTGGCAACCTCGATGCCGTCCGCCAGATTCCACAGACGGATCAGCCGATCGCTTCCAGCCGTAGCGAGCAGGCGGCTATCGGGCGAAAACGCCAGTAGGCGCACCGGCACTTCGTGCGTTCCGATCGTTCGCAAAGGCTGCCCCTTCCCGACGTCGAATAGCTTGACCGCGGGCGGCGTCTTGTTCGCCTGCCCGGCTGTCGCACAAGCCAACAACGCTCCGTCCGTTGACAGTGCGATGGTGTCGATGTGGTCGAGTTCGGCATGAAGTGTGTCCTCGGGTTCCCCGGTCGCGACTTTCCAAAAGCGTATCTCGCCGCTCGGGAATGCGACCGCGAACCGCTTTCCGTTGGCGGAATAGGCGGACGCCAGCTTCCACGCGGGGGCCGTGGCTGCCAGGTCGAGAACTTCGTCGCCCGCCAAGTGTCGCAACTGGATCGGTTTGAGATATCCCCAGGTCGCGAGAGTTTCTCCGTCCGGCGAGAGTGACCCGCCACGCCGGTCGCCGCGAATGCGCAGCGCGTCCTCGCCGGTCGCAGTATTCCAGGACCGAACGGTCGACTCGAAGTGGTCCATGCTGAACCCCCGGACGCACCGCGCAGAGATGCTCGCTCCGTCGCGGGAGAACGCGATCTCATCGGCTCCCATGTCCGTCTCAAGCGCGTTGCCGAGCTTGCGCGTTGCGACGTCCCAGACCTCCAACCGCCGGAACCGTGAGGCAGCCACCCGGTCCCCGTCCATCGAAACGGCGATGTGATCCCATGGCCGATCGTCGTCCACGCCGAGCGTTTTCGCGGCCTCTGCCACATCCCACAAGTGGATGCCGGACCGCTCTTTGAATCGCACCGCCAGTGTGCGCCCGTCGGGCGATGGAACCACCTGGGGGGATAGGTCGCCGACGTCGATTCGTCGCAGCTCCGAGTGCGTCGCGAGGTCCCAGATGCGAATCGATTTATCCCGCGACGACGAAACCAGTCGCTTGCCACCGGGCAGGTACGCGACCGCCGTCACCGCGTCGGTGTGTCCGTTGAGTTCGCCGACCTCATTCTGCATGGCCGCGCTCCAGACGCGGATTGTCCCATCCGTGCAACCGGCGGCGAAGGATCGTCCATCGGGCGCAAAGACGGCTGCGCTCGATACGTCCTTACGTGGAATCTCGAAAGCCCGCTCCGCCGCCTGGACGTCCCAAATGCGGATGGTCCGGCTGAACGCGCTCCAGGATAACAACGTCTTCCCGTCCGGCGCGAACCGCGGCGACGTACCTCCGTCGCCGGGCGATTCCAACCGCGCGGTTTCGTGCGCGGTTTTGAGGTCCCACAAACTAATGACGGAGTTGCTGTTACCGGTGGCGAGCATCGCGCCGTCGGGCGAGTACGTAACGCTATTGACGATCGCCCATTGCGGGCTGACTCGAACTTGGCGGATCAGCTCGCCGGTGAGGATGTTCCAAAGGCGCAGCGCCGCCCCGCGGCCACCACCGGAGGCGAGAACGCGACCGTCCGGGGAGAAGCACACCGAGCCGACTGACCCCTGACCGCTGGGGATGCGGCGAATCTCGCGCCCGCTCGCGACGTCCCAGATCCGGATCGTTCCGTCCTTGCCCGCCCCGCCCGACGCCAGCAACTTCGAGTCCGGCGAAAACGCCAGACAACGGACCGCGTCACCGTGTCGCAGGCGAGCGCTGCCGAAACGACCAATCGCGCCGGTGGGAAGCGGATCACCCCGGCGATCGGCGCGCGGTTCACCGTTGGCAGCGGCACCACTCGTGACCGCCACCGCACAGAATACGATCCACATCGACACTCGTCGTCGCAACCGTCGACTCCTTAACCTCCGAGAAACACCTGTCCCAACGCGCCCAAAAACGCTTCCGCGATCGGGCGACGTGCGTCGGCTGCGGTATTCTATCGTCTCTTTTCGATCACGCACGTAGTCAAGCCGATCCGCGAGCCGCGGGATTCATCCCGCGCGGACGTCCGCGAGGGCTGAAGTCCTTGGCTCGTCGTCGGACGTCGGCGCCGTGGGCGGATCAGGTCAGCCGTACGGCGAAGATGGTGATATCGTCGCTCTGAGGCGCATCGCGGCAGTGCGTGGCGATCGCTTTGCGCATCCGGCGAATCAGGACGCCCGGCTCAAGCGTGGCACAGGTCCGCAGCACCTCGTCCATCCGCTCCACGCCGAACGGTTGATCGTCAAGGTCCATGGCTTCGTGTACGCCGTCGGTGTAGGCATAGATCGCACAGGGCGCGTCGCCGAGCTCCAACGTGTGGGCGGTGAACGTCGCATCGGGGACCACGCCCAGCGGAAAGTCCGCCTGCGCGAGCAGTTCTCGCGGCGGGTGGTCCGGACCATACACGAGGTAAGGCAGATGATGGCCCGCAGTCACGAAGCTCAGAACGCGAGCAGCCGGATCCAGAATAGCGGTCAGACACGTCACGAACCGCGTCGCGTCGGTGTTCGCATAGATCAGGTTGTTCCAACGCCCGACCACCGCGCCCAAATCCGTGCAGCCCGGTAACGTCATCCGGACCGCCGCCTGCAGGTTGCACATCAGCAGCGAAGCGGCCACGCCCTTGCCGGTCACATCGGCGATCAGGAACCCGATCCGACCGTCGCCGATCTCGATGACGTCGTAGTAGTCCCCGCTTACAAGCCGGCCGGGATCATTCAGCGCCGCGATAGAAACTTGCTCATGCTCGGGCATCCGCTCGGGCAGAAGTCCTTCCTGAATCTCACGCGCCAGCGTTATCTCGCGCTCCATCACCAGCTTCTTGCGATATTCGTCCATCAACTTCGCATTGATCAACCCGATGGTCACCTGCCGAGCGATGGCTGCGAAAAAGTCGACGTCTTCGCTGGTGTAGTGCGTGCCCGTCGTGGTTCGATCGCCGTAGATTACGCCCAGCACCTCCTCCTCGTGCTTGAGCGGCACGCACATGGCCGACCGTATACCGTGCTGAACCATGCTGACCGTCGGGTCGACGCGCTGGTTGGCGGTGTCCGTCAGAATCGACCGCTCGCCGTGGTCCAGCGCCCGCCCGAGGACGGACTGGCTGATCTTGAGTTCGCCGCCGGCGCCGCCCAGATTGCGAATCACCGGCCAGTCCACACCCCGCCCACTCGGCTTGCGCACCGCCACCGCGCCGCGCTCGAACCGGAGCGTCTGGAAGCAGATGTCCATCGCGTCCTCCAGCAGCGCTCCCGGCTCGCGCAGTTTCATCAGCCGCTCGCTCAGCTCGTACAGCATCTCCAGCCGCTGCTCGCTCAGGTTCAGCGACACGCTGCGCGAAACATACCTGGGTTCGTACGTGGTCGGGTCGCTGTCGGACACCACCACCGTGCTGCGACGTTCGTCCTCGACGTCATCCAGGTACTTGACCTCGACCGAGCCAACCAGGATCTGATCGCGATGATCGAGCGGACGAACCTCGATCCGCTGATCGTTCACCAGCGTACCG
>JAJDDS010000110.1 GCA_029260195.1 Phycisphaerae bacterium | reverse complement strand
AGGTCCAACCCGAGCGAGAGGTCGCCACCGCCGAGTTCGATCGGATCGCGCGTGCTGAGGTCAACGTCTGAATCCGTCACCGTCTCATCGAGGTCGACGGACGTCGTCGCTGACAACACATTCGTCACGTCGTCGAAGTCGACCGTCCAACCCAACCCCTCGAAGTGCGCTTCAAACACGCCAACCGTCGACGCCGGGTTGATCAGGAAGAACGCGCTGATCTGATCGATGATCTGACTTTGCAAGGCGTCGAACGCGGGCAGACGGTCGAGCAAGCTGCCGCCGACCAGAGGAAGCTGCGCCAGGTACTCGTCGAGCACGCTGGCCGACTCGAGCACGGATCGGACCGCCGATAATCCCTGCTCGACGGCAGCCTGATCGCCGGCGTCGATCGTCATCCCACCGAGTTGGTCGAACAGGTTGTCGGGCTGATCGAGCGCCGGCGCCACCGCGCTGAGCAATACGCGTGGCTCTAACGGCTCGAAGTACACATCCCCGTTATGCACCGTTGGCGCCGGTGTGCGCATGCCGTGCCTCCTCGCCCGACGGATCGGGCGTCCCCGCGGCGAATCCGGAAGTCCGGCGGACCCCTCTCCGAACGCCGTTATCAGACTGCCGCTTATACCAAATACGCACCGTCATTCCAAATGGAAAAATGCCACCCAAAGCATGCAGAATGAAGCGACACTTCAATGTTGCAGCCGACCGGCCGGTGGATCACGGCTTTCCCAGACGGCTCGATCGTAATACTGTGATACGTGCATTCTCCGATCCCCGTCGCTCAACGGTTCCTGGCTATTCTGCCCGGAAGCCCCGATGGGGCATTGGCAAAATCCTCCGCTCGACCAAGATTGCGCTGACTGCTTATTCCTCCTCCTGAATCAACCGACGATCGGCGGCATCAAAGCAACGGTGTTCAACCGGTGTCACGTACCGGGCGGCACCCACACGACTCGAATGTGAACCGGTTGGTTTTGGGCAGCGTGTCTCCTGATCTTGACGGTCCAGGGCTCACCCTTGGCCACCGGCATCGTAAAGCTGTTTCAGTTGATAGGATTGTCCGCGCTCACAACAGCGTTCACCGAAGCCGACACCAGGTCGGTATTCCCGAAATACCCCGCGACGACGCAGCATGCGTTGTCGTTCATCACGGTGACTTTGGTCAGGACAAAACCGTCGGTGTTGGCTGTGCCGCGACCCACCTCATACCACTCGTCCGGAATTGGAGGTTGGTAGCCCTGATCGTATGGAGAGATGATGGACACGGCTTGGATTCTCAACGAGGCCGTCCGCGGATCGCGTCCGGCGTTCCCCCGTTGTCGAATCTGAAGCGCCAGCCGTACGCGAATGGTTTGCTCAAGTCAACCACGTCGGCACCGGCCTCGCGCAAACCGTTTTGGTAAAGATCCTTAACTCTCCATTTCTTTTGACATCGGGCGTGGGCGCCACGTTACGTGATGGCAGCACCGCGTCATCACGGCAAAGCACCAGCGCACCCATAAGTCGGACTTCGGTGGGACCATGTCCGTTGCGGCGGCAAACGACCGTCGCATCGCACCGGAACAGGTACGGATGCACGACGGAACGGAGGAAAGCATCGAGGGGGCAAGCAGCCGGCGCCTTCGAAGGGCGGCTTGATGCGTGCGAAACACGTCAGGCGATGCCCTTCTCGCTTGAACCGGGCAATCCGCCTGGGTTACAATCGCGGCCGAGCGGGCGATGAATGGGATATGTAGCTGGGTTTCAATTACGGCGGAAGTTCGATATGCTCCATATTCCGCCCGGGGCGGTAATGGGCATGGGGCGCGTTCGTCCCGGGCTATGGGCACGCGAGGGGTCAAACAGAACCCAGTTAGAAAGGTGGTAGGCAGAGATGGCCAATCCGAATCAGGGAGACTCAACGGACCCGCAGGTCGAACAGCAGGTGCAGGAACAAGTCGGCCAGCGCAAGGTCCGGCTGCGGGTCGATCAGCGGGACCAGCACACCATCTACGCCAATGGATTCCGCACGCAATTCACCGCCGAGGAGGTGATCATCGACTTCGGCGTCAACCTCATCGACCAGTCCCAACCGCCCGGCAAGGACGACAACAGCGTCAACTGCGTGTTCACCGTGGGCGACCGCGTGGTGATGAACTACTTCTCCGCCAAGCGCCTGGCCATCTCCCTCGGGCAGCAAATCAAGCGATACGAGGAGCAGTTTGGCCCACTGGAATTGAACGTCGCGAAGCGTCGTAAGTCCAATTAAGACATCAGGTTACAACACTCGCAGCGCGCCCGACGGACTTCCGCTTCGGAGGGGTTGACTCGTGGACAACGTCGCCAGGTCAGAATGGACGCGGGACGGCCCTGACGGCGCGTCCCTCTCGCATTTGGCACACTTCAATGGTCCCCCAAATGAGTTCCTCAATCAACTTCTCTCCGGCCAGTGCGCCATGTCCGACTCCGAGCGCGGCGCCATCGTCCGCGTCACCCCCGACGGCGTCGCCCAACCACTCGCAATCCACCCACAATCCGCACGATCGTCCACACCCAAGACTTGGTTGGAAATTGCGTCCGAAACCGCGCGGAAGCTCGACGCTTCCGATGCGGGCACGGTCGTCATCGCGTTAACCGACGGCGACGTCGACAGCGCTTCCACATCGAACGCCCCCCCCTTCCCCGAGCCGCCGGCTCCGCCGGGGGATCCGCTCAACCATCCCCCCAAATCCCGCCACCTCCTGACCATCCCCATTCGCGGAACTTCCACCGTCCGCGGCGCCGCCGCCTTCGTCATCGCCTCCGACTCGCACGCCGACTTCCAGACCCGCCGCGAGCGCCTCGAACTTTCCATGCAACTCCTAGCCCTCTACGAGATGCGACTAACCCTGGACGCGCGCGAGGGCGACCTGCGGCAATTGAAAGTGGCGATGGAGGTCATCGCCGCCATTAATAGCCACGACCGGTTCCTGAGCACCGCCATGGCATTCTGCAATGAGGTGGCCTCGCGATGGCGTGGACAGCGCGTCGGTCTGGGATTCCTCGAAGGACGCTACGTCGTGCTCAAGGCGCTGAGTCACACCGAACGCTTCGACCGCCGCACCCAACTCGTCCAGTCCATCGAATCGACCATGGAGGAATCGCTCGACCAGGACGTCGAGATCGTCCACCCAGCCTCTCCCGACGCACGATATGTCTGTCGCACCGCCGCCGAATTTTCCGCCCACTTCGGTCCCGTGTCCGTGTGCAGCCTCCCCATTCGCCCCCAGTTCTCGACTCCGGACGACACCGCTGCGGACTCGACCCCCCAACCCCGCGCCGTGCTGACCATCGACCGTCCGGTTGACGATCCGCTGGACGCGGAGCAGGTGCGCACGCTCCGCCTGACCTGTGACCTCTGCAGCGCCCGACTCCTGGAACTCTTTGAGCGGGACCGATGGTTCGGCGCCCGCGCCGCCGAGTCCCTGCGACGCGGGCTGGCTGCGCTGGTCGGACCCACGCACACCTGGGCCAAGGCGCTCGCCGTGCTCGCGGTCGCCGCCGGGCTATTCCTCACGATGGCGAAGGGGCAATACCGGGCTTCCGGTTCGTTCGTCATCGAGCCCTCGACGCGGCAAATCGTCCCAGCCCCGTTTGACGGGTATCTGGCCACAGTACACGTGAGAATCGGCGATTCCGTCCGCGCGGGCGAGACCGTCATGGCCACCCTCGAAGCGGCCGAGTTGCGCCTGCAACTCGCCTCCGCCCGAGCGGAAGCCTACGCCGAAACCAAACGAGCCGCACTTGCCCGGCGCAGCGGCGAAGAGGCTGACGCTCAAATATCCGACGCCCTCGCCAAACGCGTTCAGGCCCAGATCGATCTGCTCGAATACAAGATCGACCAGGCTGACATTCGGTCAGCCACCTCCGGCGTAGTCATCGCCGGCGACCTCGAGCGACAACTCGGCGCTCCATTCAAGACCGGCGACCTCTTGTTTGAGGTCACCCCACTCGAAAACCTGCGCGCTCAGATCGCCGTCCCCGAGGATCAGATTGCCGACGTGCGGATCGCCCAGACCGGAAGATTAGCCACCGCCTCGTTCCCCGGTGACATGCTCCCGTTCACGGTCGAGCACATCAATCCTATGGCTGAGATCGTCGACGGACAGAACGCCTTCAGCGTGCGCGTGCGCCTACAAGAGTTGCGACCGTGGCTTCGCCCCGGCATGGCGGGAACAGGCAAGATCGACATCGACCGCCGAAGCTATCTGTGGATATGGACGCGGCGTTTCGTCAACTGGGTACGGATGCAACTCTGGCTCTAGCAGCGACGACCAACCGTGACGCACTTGAAACCCACATTTAGTGAATCCTGGCACAAGGTAGCCGGCCTCTCGCCAAGGCTTCGCACAACCGTCCACGTCTACCGCCAGCAATTCCGCGGACGAACCTGGCACGTCGCCCGGGACGCCGCGAACAACCAGCACTTTCGATTCAGCGTACCCGGTTATTTTTTTCTCGCACTGCTCGACGGCCGGCGCACCGTCGCCGACGCCTGGACGCTTAGCAACGACCGCCTGGGCGACGACGCCCCGACCCAGAACGAAGTGATTCAACTCCTCGGTCAGTTGTACGCATCCAACCTGCTCTACTGTGAGCTGCCAGGCGACTCGGAACAACTCTTCAACCGTTACCGAAAACGGATACACCGGGAAATCAAGGGCCGACTGTCGAGCATACTGTTCGCGAAGATACCGCTGCTCAACCCGGATCACATACTGAATCGCTGGGTATGGCTATTCGGGTGCGCCTTCACCTGGTACGGGGCAGCCGCCGCCACAGTGCTCCTCACGTTCGGACTGGCGGGTCTCGCCGGACATGGAGATGCGCTCTTCAGCGGCGCTTCCGGCGTGCTGAGTCAGGACAACCTCCCGTGGTTATACCTTTGCTTCGTGCTGACCAAAGTGCTCCACGAATTCGGGCACGGCTTCGCCTGCAAGCGCTTCGGGCGCCAGAATGGAACGGGAGGGGACGTGCATGAAATGGGCATCATGCTGCTGGTCTTCACGCCGGTCCCGTACGTCGATGCCTCCAGCGCATGGTCCTTTCGCAGCAAGTGGCAGCGCATCGTCGTGGGCGCCGCCGGAATGCTCGTCGAGTTCGCGATCGCGGGTGTCGCGGCTTTGGTCTGGGTGAATACACCGCAGGGAACGCTGACGAGTGCGCTGGCCTACAACGTCCTTTTCATATCCGGCGCATCCACGCTGCTCTTCAATGCGAATCCGCTACTGCGCTACGACGGCTACTACATCCTGTCGGACGCGCTGGAAATCCCCAACCTCGCTTCGCGCAGTCGCCAATATATCTACTACCTCGTGAAACGATACGCCTGGGGCATTAAGACCGCCGTCAACCCCGCCTCCGCCCGCGAACACGGTTGGCTTTTCGTTTATGCGATCGCCTCAACGGTCTATCGCACCATGGTCGCCATCGCCATCATCTGGTTCATCGCCGACAAGTTCTTCTTCATCGGCGCCATCCTGGCCGTCGGCGCCGTCGTGACCATGATGCTCGTACCGATTCTGAACCTCATCCGTTATCTGGTGACGAGCAACGAACTGGCTCGCGTCCGCCGGCGCGCCGTGGGGACAATGGGTGCGACGGTCGCAGGCGCCGCATCCGGATTGTGTCTGATTCCCGTCCCCGATCATCTTCGCGCCGACGGCGTCGTCGAACCAAGACAGATCGCTCTGATACACGCCCGCGCAGACGGGTTCGTCAGACACGTCGCACCCTCGGTGTCGCCGACAACGCCCCTGGGCGCAGCCATCGTCGATGCCGATAGCCCGCGGTTGACCGCGGAACTCGACAGGCTCGCCGCCGACAAACGCGCGACCGAAATCCGCGGACAATGGGCGGTACGCGAGCGCGACGTCGCGGCTGCGCAGGTGTTTGAGGAACAGATCGCCGCGCTCGATGACCAGATCATCCGAACGCGGAAACAACTCGCGTCACTCGAAATCCACGCACCGTTCGCCGGCACTTGGATTTCGCCCAAAATCGAGAACCTCGTCGGCGCCTACCTTCGCCGAGGCGAATCCATCGGCATGGTGGCCGACCTGAGCGATGCACGAATCCGGGCGACGGCGGATCAGTTCGCCGCAGCCATTCTCGTCACCGAGGCCCATCCCGAGGTCGAGATTCGAGCCCGGTCTCATCCGGATCTTCAGTCGACCGGTACGATCGCTGAAATCTCCCCAGCGGCACAGGAACAACTACCCGCCCGGTCGCTCGGCGTCTTCGCCGGCGGTGGCGTCGAGACGTCCGCCGAAGACCCGTCCGGACGAATAGCCGCAACGCCGTACTTTGAAGTGCGCATCGACCCCGCCGACGCCCAAGTGTTCTACCCCGGCCAGCGCGTCGTCGTGCGCTTCACGCTGCCCGCCAAACCGCTCGCTTGGCAGTGGTGGCGATCGATCGAACAATTGGTGCAAAGGCGGTTCCGAATATGAGCGGCTTCATCGCACCCAGCCTCACTTGGCAAAGCCTGTCCCATCCGGCGAGGACACGCCCGCTGCCCGCTGGACTGGATGCCGCGTGGGATCGCGTGCGCGGTATCGCAAGGCGATTCGCAACGAGAAC
>JAJDDS010000109.1 GCA_029260195.1 Phycisphaerae bacterium | reverse complement strand
GCGCCTGCCGGCCCGCGGGTGATCCGCGGAACCGCGATCGCTGCGATGATGCCGATGATCACGATGACAATCACAAGTTCGACGAGACTGAAGCCGAGTGATTTTCTGCGGTGGTTCATGTTCGATCGTCCTGCTCAAGGTTTCTTCAAGCGAAAGTAATCGTCGCCGATTTCATATCGTCCGGGGCGGCGCCGAGCTTAACTACCTACCATCGCGACGGAGACTCGATTCCACCGGGAGGACCGATAAGACCACATCCCCCGCCGGACATCGAAAAGTCGCGGTCGTGGCGCTCATCTCGACAAGCGTGCACTCGTCGACCCGGTCCCCAACACGAAGCCACCGGTCGTCGACGACGGCGAACGAATCACGCGCCCCGGACATCACACCCTTGAGCTCGTGCGCTTCCTCAAAGGACAGCGGCGCCTCGCGACGCCCCCCCCTCCGAGCGCCGTCCGACCTCGCGCCGCCGAGCATCAACGACCGCACCGCCGCCGTCGGTGCGAAAACGTCCCGCAACAACTCCGGACGTTCCGGGGCGCCGCGAGTCTCCGGAAACGGCGCAGCCGCCACCGATACCGTCTCGGTCTCCACCGGCGTGACACCCAACTCGGCGAGGGAGCGACTTGTGGACGCTTCGACACTGGCCGGCGCCGATCCGGAACTCATCCGATCAGCAAGCAGCGCCAACCCCGCCACAGCCAGGATCGACAAGTAAATGCGTTTCTTCCGCTTGTTCATCGCCGCGTGTAGCCTCGGTCGGGCGGGGCGTCACTGAATCGCCGAATAAAGACTCACCGTCAGGTCGCATTGCCGGGCTTCGCCCAAAGCCCGTACCTGGGCGGATGCCTCGGAGAATCGCAGATAGGTCACATCGACCCAGAACGAACAGCCCTCAAATGCCTTGAGGAAACCTAGATGGTCCGTATACCGACCCTCCATCTTGATGTTGTACTGCAGTTCGAGAACATTGGGGTACTGAACCTGCGCCACGGGAGCTACCTCAAGAACGCTCAACCCGTTCGTCTCGGCCAGCACCGTGATCTGCCGAAGGTTCTGGTCGATCGGTGACTTCGAGGGCAGCTTTCCGAGCGATTCCGCCAGTCGCGATAACTCGCCGTAACGCGCCTTCTGTCCGCCCAACATTGTCTGTAACCGGCCAAGATCCGCGTTCAACTGGCTTACCGAAGCGGTCAACGCATGAAGCTGGCTTGACGCCGTGTCCGGCTTCACGAATGCGTACCAACCGGTAACGCCGACGATCGACGCGACCGTCAAACCGCCGACAACGTCGACCAACCAAGTCTTCCGTACTCTGGTCACGGATCGCCCCCTCCTACCAAACACAATGAACGCTGAAACGGACGGCCTTGGAGCTCAGGACCGGCTCCTCCGCCGCCTTGGTGAGACTCACGTCGGCGAAGACGTCCGAGTCCTTCAGCCGAGACATGAACTCGTACAAATCGCGATGGTCCAGCGCGTATCCTTCAAACGTCAATGCTCGCGGCGCTTTCATCGTGACGACGCGCGGCGTGCCGTCCGTCGCGCCGGCGACGTCGCGACCCGGCGCCGCCGCCCCGCGCAGATCACGGTTCCCGCGCGCGGGTTGCGGTGGGTCCGTCGCCAGCGATACAAACCACAGCTCGTCCGGAACGATCGTTGAAATCAACCCCAGCAATCCCGACCACGAACGCTTCGAACGTAACGCGTTCGCTCGATCCGTCTGCGCTTCGGCGTTCCGTATCTCGATTCCCAAATCGTTCAACATCGACCGCGTTGACCCGATTCGCGCCTCCAGCGCAACCTGCTCCCCGCGAAGCGTCACCACCTGCTGGTGACGGGTCCATTCCATGAGCAGTGGTATTGTCGCCACGACACCGGCCACCGCCGTCGAGAGTATCCAGCGCCCCGCACGCCGACGACGACGACGAAACGCCAATACCGATTCGTCTATGAGGTTGATCTCAATCATTGCGACGACTCCGCCTGAATCGCCAATCCAATCGCGCACCCCAGCCCGTTCATTCCCTCTCGAACGGACTCCGCGGACGTCAACGATCCGCCCGAACGCCCCACCGCATCACGCAGACTCCGGACCTCCACCCCCAGCTTCTCAGCCAAGTGGTGGGTCAGACCGTTCAACTCGGCGCCGCCGCCCACCACCAACATCCCCCCGGCCGGGGATTCCGGATAGCACCGCATGACGTACTCGTACGATCGCTCCACCTCGCCGACAATGGCGTCGAGGCTCGAACGAAGGGTGTTGTAAATCATGGTCGCGATTTTCTCCGACGAATTGGTCGGACCCGACGAATCCGCCGCCGAAATCCCGTGATCACGCTTGTGAACCTCAGCGGCATCAACGCTGAGGCCCAGCGACTCCGCGACGCACTCGGTCCAGGATTGCCCCCCCATCGCCAAGTGCCTTACCAGGACGGGAACTTCGCCGACCGACAATACCAGGCGAAGCATGCGGTATCCGATGTCCATCACACTCCACACCTCGCGCGGATCCCCGCCCGCCCCGCGACGAATCGCCCCACCCAATCGCGACAACGCGCACGGCGTCGCGTCCACACGCACACAATCCAAACCGACTGACTGAATCAGCCCATCGATCGATGACACATCCTTCGATCTCGCGACCACGCCGATCGCCGTCGTTCGTGTCGCTCGCGAAGGCGGCAGCCGCCAGTAGGCTGCATCCGACTCGCCCGCTGAGAGACTCCCCACCCGACCCAACTCGCAGCGGACAGCGTCACCGAACTTCGCAGGGTCTTGAAGTTCCCCGCGATCCGGAATCTCCAGCGGATGCAGTTCCACTTCCGGAATACTCAATCCCGCCACGACCTGACGACCGCGAAATCCAGCCTGCTCCAGAGTGCGTTGGATGCGCCGGCTGAATCCCTCCACCGCCAACGAATCCGCCTCCGATTCACGCCGCTGCCACGACGCCGCACGCAGCAACTGCCAGCGGTTCCCACAGCGCTCGAGCTGCACCGCCCGCAATTGCCGCGGACACACGTCCACGCCGATCGGTGAGAGCACCGGGCGAGCCGTCTCAGAACGTCGAAGCGTCAAGCGCATCATGCGCCTCCCGTCTCTCAACCAACGGCAGCCGTCACGTCGAACATCGGCAGGAAAAGCGAAATCGACACCGCACCGACGACCACGCCCATGATGATCAGAATCGCAGGCTCGAACAGCTTGGACACCGTATTGAGCAACTCCGTGTTGTCCTCATCGAGCACCTCAGCCACGTACGACATCGACCCGCCCAACTGACCACTCTCCTCACCCGTGTGAATCGCGTGGCAGATGTAGGGAGGGATAATCCCCGAGCTCTCGAGCGCACGGCTTATCGACCCACCCGCCGTCACCTCCGATTCCATCTCCGCATACAACGCCTGAAAACGTGCGTGTACCGTCACACCCTTCACCAATTCGATCGCCTCGAGAATGCCCACTTGCGCTTCCAACAACATCCCCAGCACCCGGAATGTCTCCCCTTGAACCAACCCGAAAATCAGCGTCCGCACAATCGGAATGTGCGTCAGCGTCATCATGCACCACCGCCGTCCGGCGTCGGATAGCGCCGCTACAGCCGTCCCCGCGCCCAATGCCAGCGCCACCGCCGCGCAGACCAACCAATTGATCCGCATAAACTTCGCCGCCGCGATCAACGCGGACGTCGACGCCGGCAGGTCTACGCCCAGCGTCGAGAACATCTCTCCGAAACGCGGCATCACGAAGAACATCAAGACATTGATGATCGCGAACGACAGCGACGTCAGCAGCACCGGGTACGCCATCGCACCCATGATCTTGTTCCGCATCGCCCGCCGGTTGCCGACGACCTTCGCCAACCGCGTGAACATGTCCACCAACGCCCCGCTCGCCTCGCCCGCGGCGATAATCGCGCAGTAGCCCGAATCGAACACACGCGGGTACTTGCGCAACGCGTCCGTCAGCGTGCTCCCCTCTTCAAGGTCGAAACACAACTGACGAATCATCCTCACGTGCTGAGGCTTGGTGAACTGCTTCGATATCGATTCCAGCGCCGGCACCACGCCGCTGCCCGACGTCAGCAGCATCGCCATCTGGCGCGTCAGCAATGTTAGTTCCTTGCTCGAAAGCCGGATCTTCGAGAGATCGTCCGAACCGCTCGCGGCGGACACCACGGCTTTGGACTGCTCCAACTTCTCCGAGATGTTCGTAACGACCAGCTCACGCCGCCGCAGCGAATCCATCGCGCTGCGGACATCCGGCGCCTCCAGCGTGTCCGCAACCCGCTGACCGGCGCCGTCGACGGCCTCGTATTGAACGATCATGCCGTCACCTCCGCCCGATCACCAACGTCCTCCGCCGCCCCAACGTCCGCGGACCGCTCGTCTTTCCACGACGACATGTCCAGCGTCTCCGATCGCGTAACCCGCAAGACCTCCTCGAGCGTCGAGTCGCCACGGTCGACGACATCGAGCGCTTTCTCACGCAGCGTCCGCCACCCCGCGCGTTCCAAGTACTCGCGGAGTTCCGACTCCGCCGCACCACTCTGAATAAGCTGCCTGAGCTTCGCGTCCAACGGCATCACTTCGTAAATCCCGATACGCCCGCGAAAACCGGTCATGTGGCACTCGCGGCATCCCTCGCCACGCTGGAACAACTGCGTCGTTCGATCCCCCCAACCCACCGAAGCCAATAACTCCGGTGACGGGTAGTACGACGTTTTGCACGACGTGCAGATCTTCCTCGGGAGACGTTGAGCCAGAAACCCAATCACCGACGACGCCACGAGATAAGGCTCGATTCCCATGTCGAAAAGACGCGCCACGCCGCCCGGACAGTCGTTGGTGTGCAACGTCGACAACACGAGGTGACCCGTGAGCGCCGCCTGTATCGCCACCCGCGCCGTGTCCGCATCGCGCATCTCACCGATCATCACCACGTCGGGGTCTTGACGAAGAATGGACCTAAGCGCCCGAGAGAACGTCAGGCCTACCCGTTCGTTCGCCTGAATCTGCGTAATCATCGACAGCTGATACTCGACCGGATCTTCGACCGTCACGATGTTCTTCGTCTGATCGTTGAGCAACTCCAGCGCCGTATACAGCGTCGTTGTCTTGCCGCTGCCGGTCGGACCCGT
>JAJDDS010000108.1 GCA_029260195.1 Phycisphaerae bacterium | reverse complement strand
GGTTGGCCATCTGTCGCGACATCATCGAAGAGCACAGTGGCGGCCTTTCAGTCCGGAGCGCCCCCGACGAGGGCACCACCTTCACCCTCACCCTCCCGGTCGCACGGCAGGTTCCCGCGCGAAAGTGCGGATGCGGCAGGGACAACTGACCGATTGCGTTGGCATTTGCGCGGGCCGAGTGCTAGACTGGCGGTGACGGGTCTCCACAGCATCGAAAGCCGCCAAGCGTGCCCAATCGCAGGTCACCCAACATCCGACGCGCCTACACGCTCATCGAGCTGCTGGTCGTCGTCGCGGTCGTCGCCCTATTATTCTCCATCCTTCTGCCCACGCTGCGCACCGCCCGCGAGAACGCCCGCCGCACCGTCTGCCTCGCCCACCTGTACGGGATCAACAAAGCCTGGGAAATCTACAGCCACGACGCCCGCTACCCGCCGCCGCTGGCCCACCACCTGACCTCCAACGCCGTCGCCCCCAAGGGCATCGACGTCAACTTCCGCAAGATCAGCGGCGTCTTCACGCAGATCGCAGTCAACGGTTTCGGGCCGGACACCTTCGACGACCTCAACATCGGCGGACAGCAGTGGCTGACGATCTACCACAGGAACAAGCTGTTTCACTGGAGCATGCCGGAACGCATCGGGCAATGGCGCAACTTCGGCCTGCTGTGGATCGCCGGCGCCGTCCAGAACCCCGAGGTGTTCTTTTGCCCCAGCGAGCGCGACCCGGACCTCGCATGGAACACGCCCTACAACCCCTGGCCTCCCATCGAGGAAACCGCCGGCCAACCCGACAACCCCAACTTCGCCAACCACACTGAATCTAGTTTCGAGCGCCGGGCGGGCATGACCGGTGTCCTCTGGGATCGCATCGGCGGTGACATCACCATCGCCAGCGATGTGCTCTGGCCTGACAACGTCAAACAGCGACATCGCAGCGGCGTCAACGTCTCGTACCGCGATGGCCATGCCGCGTTCGTCAAGAGTGATCGCCTGCTGAATTGGTGGTTGGATTCCGACTCCTGGATCCAATCCGCCAGCCGCCTGAAATTCCTCGAAATGTCCCACTGGTTGGACCGACAATCCACCCGCTAAACGTCGTGCAGCCACGCTTCGGTTTATCAGCCCATGCGGGGGTATTGTATCGTGGGTGTTTGTTGCCTACCCTATGGTGTTGCGGCGGGCGAAGCGCGGTGCATGATCACCCCGACCCGCCGAGAGAACGAGACACTCGCACGGAGGCTGGTCGACGGCGACCGCCATCCGGAGGGCGTTATTCGGGTTCCGCCCTTCCCGCTAATCGCAAGGAAGTCGGATGCTGCACACAGTCAATCGGAATCCCTCGCGCGGGGATTTGCGCAGTTTCGGCATCGTCATCCTCGTCGGCATGGGCGTGATCGGCGCGGTGCTCTGGTCCTACGGCGGTGAAGCCGGCTGGCGGTTGGCGTGGCAGGGCAACGGCGCCCAAAAGGTCGCCTTCGTCTTGTGGGCGCTCGGCGTTGTGGTAGCTGCCATCACGCTGACCTCGGTCCCCGCGGGTCGCCCGATCTACGTCGCGTGGATGACGCTCGCGATGTGGATGGGCATGGTCATGGTGCCCGTTTTTCTCACCGTTCTGTTCTTCGTGTTGCTACCGGTGTTTTCGTTGATCCGGTTCAAGGATCCCCTGCGCCTAAAGCTCAAGAAAACCGGGACGTATTGGGAAGATCACAAACCGCACGAAGCCACCATTGAACGCATGATGCGCCCATTCTAAGGAACTCACGAGTGTACGTGCTGGGACTATCCTGTTTTTATCACGACGGCGGCGCCGCGTTGGTGCATGACGGTCACCTCGTCGCAGCCGCGGAAGAGGAACGCTTCAACCGCAAGAAGCACTACAGCGGATTCCCCACGCTCGCGGTTCAGTATTGCCTCAAAGAGGCTGGCATCACCCTCGACCAGGTCGACCACATCGGATTCTACGAGAAACCGTTCGTCAAATTCAACCGCATCCTGGAGACCATCCTCACCGCTTGGCCGTTGACCTACTCGACATGGATCAAGAGTCTCCCGGTTTGGCTGACCCAGAAACTCAACCTTTCGAAGACCATCCAGAAGGAGCTGAACACCGACAAGGACATCCTCTTCTGCCAGCACCACCTGTCGCACGCAGCCAGCGCGTTCCTGGTCAGCCCCTTCGAGGAGGCGGCTGTCATCACCGCCGACGGCGTTGGCGAGTGGACGACGACGGGTTGGGGCGTGGGGCGTGGGATCGACATCGACTTCACCCACGAAATCCGCTTCCCGCATTCGGTCGGGCTACTGTTTAGCGCCATCACCGCCTACCTCGGCTTCCGCGTGAACGACGCTGAGTGGAAAGTCATGGGCCTCGCGCCGTACGGCAAGCCGACCCACGTCGACAAGTTCCGCGAGGTGGTCGATATCCGCGACGACGGCAGCTTCCGTCTGAACATGAAGTACTTCGCCCACACTTACTCGACTCAGCGCATGTTCAACCGCCGCTGGGAGGATCTCTTCGGCCGTCCTCAGCGGACGAAGGAGGCGGAGCTGGACCAGTTCCACAATGACATCGCCCACTCCGGCCAGAAGATCGTTGAAGAGATCATGGTCAAGATGGCTGACCACGTGCACAAGCAAACCGGTTTGGACAACCTGTGCGTTGCCGGCGGCGTCGGCCTCAACTGCGTCGCCAACTGGCGCATGTTGCAAGAGACCGGGTTCAAGAACATCTACATTCAACCCGCGTCCGGTGATTCCGGCGGCGCGCTGGGGACAGCCTTCTACATTTACAACTCGGTGCTCAAGAACAAGCGGACGTTCGTCATGGACCATGGGCATTGGGGACCATCGTTCACCGACGAAGAGATCGCCGCGACGCTCGACGCCAACAACGTCAAATACGAGGTGTTCGACCGCGAGGAAGCCCTGCTCGACAAAACGGCGGAGTTGATCGACGAAGGCAAGGTCGTCGCGTGGTTTCAGGGTCGGCTCGAGTTCGGCCCGCGAGCGCTCGGTGCTCGGTCGCTGGTGGCGGACGCCCGCAACCCCAAGATGAAGGACATCATCAACGCCAAAGTGAAATTCCGCGAAGCCTTTCGCCCCTTCGCCCCCAGCGTGCTCAAGGAGCGAGCCCACGAATACTTCGAGATGCCCGAGGGCTTCGACGCACCCTTCATGCTGCTGGTCCCCAACGTTCGCCAGGGAATGCGATCGGTCCTCCCAGCCGTCACGCACGCCGACGGGACGGGCCGCGTGCAGACCGTCACCGACGCCGCCAACGGCCGATACTATCGGCTGATCAAGGCCTTCGAGAAGCGCACCGGCGTTCCCGTGGTCATCAACACGTCGTTCAACGTCCGCGGTGAGCCGATTGTCTGCACGCCGCAGGACGCCTACAATACGTTTGTCAACACCGGAATCGACATCCTGGTCATCGGAAACTGCGTGGTCACCGAAAAGCCGGGCGACGTGGACTTCG
>JAJDDS010000107.1 GCA_029260195.1 Phycisphaerae bacterium | reverse complement strand
GTCATCGAAGGACTGGCAGACGCCGTGCAACAACACCGAAACGGTACCTTCCACGGATGAGCCTTGATCCCCGAAGTTGGCGACGGCCAAGTCGAGTCCGCCAGCTCCCTCCAGATCGCCGATGGCAGCCGCAAACGGAGTGATTCCCACATTCTGCGAGAAGCGAGCGTACAACGTCCCGCAACCATCGTTGAGCAGAATCTCAACGTCACCGCTACTGCAAGCCACCGCGAAATCGAGGTCGCCGCATTCGTACACCTCACCACCAATATGCTCAAAACCTTGGGTCAAGGAATCCATCGCTGCCCGTTCCCATGATCGTCGGCACGCCCATGTCTTGAGGACGGTTGCAGTAGGTGCGGCAGTACGATGCTGGGATAGCCTCTCCTCGATCGTGGACGCGAATCCCAGCTTGACTCTGCGCGGGTCGAGATCGGGTACGAGCTGTACCGCGTAGAAAACGCCGTATTCGTTCGGGATGGCATCATGCTCCGACGCGAGGAATCCCCTTTCCTTGCGGGCTTGAACAATCGTCTCGGCCTCTTCCGCTGTAACCGCCAGCGCGAGCTGGTTTCCGGATTCGGCAGTTCTACGCTTTAGGGGTTTGTAGCCCAAACGCAGCACAAACCGTCTAGCGTGCGACCTGTCCATTCCGAGTGTTTCGGCGAGCTGCTTGAGGGAAACGTATTCGGACATGGTGTCATTATACCACTCACTGGCGACCCTGTCACGCAGCGACGAGCCGATAAGTCGGCACAGTCAGGTGGGGCATTTAGGGTGTGTCCCTTCCCCATGCGTTTGCGGGAAACCCAAACGGAGACAATTGATGAGAGTATTTGAGTCCAGGGAATCTAGTGTAGTCGGTCGTGGCAGAATCAGCTCTATCGACAATTATCCGCCAAGTACAACGAGCAGCGGGCAATCTCGCTACGACTTGACCTGCCTCAAGGAGAAGTTCAAGTGACTGCGGCTGAGCGATCTCTCGAACGCACCTGAATCAGACAACCAATTGGAATCCTGGTGTGCCAAGGCGGGACGCATCATGTTTGATCTCATCAAGGGCGGCGAGGTTCGACTCCCGTCAGCCGTGCCGGAGGTGCTACTCCGTGAACCAGGAGACGTAGATGAGTTCCACTTCCGCCCTGCTGAGGATTCTGAAATCGGCGACGGTTACACCTATCGATACTTTGCGATCTGGTGGCTAGCGTTCGTGCAACACCTGATCGACGTGCGACAGGTCTCAGCGTCCACCGCCAATGCGTACCTCGACGCGGTGCATAATTTCTTCGGGTACGCGATCTTCAAAAGGCGGGTGATATCCGGCTCCAACCCTGCGGCGACAGGTCGACAGGCTGAACTGGACCAGCTTCCTCAGCAGGCGAAGCACCCGCCGACCATCTCACCGGAAGACATCAACGCGATTCTTCGGGTGGCGGCGAAACACAATGACACGCAGATCGCAAACATGATCGTGTTCATGTGCGAAGGTGGCTTCCGATTTCAGGAGCTTCAATTCCTTCAGGTCGGCGATTTGAATCTCGAACGCCGGGAGATCATCTTGCGTGTGAAACATCCGGACCCACGTCGCGTGCGACCCGAGCTTCAGCGGCGGTGTCTTACGGCTGATGGTCTGTGGAGCCCCAAGACGATTGCGGGACGCAGGCCGATCCACATTACGGATCGCATGCTGGCCGTGATCCACTCGATGGGACTCGGCGATGCTTCGGATTGGTTGTTCGTCAACACGGTGGGCAATCAGGTCGCCGAGAGCAAGACCCTGGTGAAGCTCAAAGCCTACGCCCTGGAGGCGGGCGTTCTGGTGGAGACGAATCCTCGGTCAGGAAAACCCTGGTCAACGATCAAGTGGCATTGGCTTCGGCACTATCACCGGACCAGGGCGTGCGTCAGCCGCATCCATCGGGAAATCTCGAAGGTTGCGATGGGACACGCGGCTGATGCGATTCACGATCACTACCGGGGTGTCGATGAGGAGGCGTTCCACGCCGAGTACGAGAAGTTCGACAGCGGGATCGATACCTCGCTATTGGTGACGACGTGAGCGGTCCCCGACTTCGGCTTATCGAGGACTCATCGAGGACACCACCTTCGACGAACGTAAGTCGTTTGATACGAAGGGCTTAAGAATAGCGGCGACTGGATTTGAACCAGTGACCTGCGGTTTATGAATCCGCCGCTCTAACCAACTGAGCTACGCCGCCCGAAGAACATCGAAATCGAGTTCCACCGCCCCGCCGCTGCAACGCGGAGCGGAACGCATCCACACCCCGGCGCGACGCCGACCTGCGCCAGACGCTCCCACGCCGGAACGATAGCCGCTTCAGCACCGTCCCGTCAACCGGAAAGCGCAGTCCAGCCCACGCCCGGGGCGATCCGGCTCCAAAAATGGAATCCCACAGGCTGTTTACTCCAACGCTGGACGCGGTATAATCCCCGCCGGTTGGTTCGTCGAGCGCGGCACGCCCCTGACGCTGGTTTCACAAGTCTGGATCGCATCGCACAGTTCGTCTTCCTGCCTCAGGCCGAATCGTCGGCCACTTTCTCGAACGACCCGGAAAGCAAGATAGCGGGTCAAGCAAGCCATCGACAGGAGAACACGATGGGCAAAAAGTTGTATGTTGGAAACCTCGGCTATGATGTCAGCAGTTCGGACTTGGAGGCACTGCTTTCCGAGCACGGCACCGTTCTTAGCGCCGAGGTCATTTCCGACCGCGCCACCGGCCGAAGCAAGGGCTTCGGTTTCGTCGAAATGGAGACCGACGCAGCCGCACAGGCAGCCATTTCGGCCCTCAACGATCAGCCGCACAGCGGCCGCAACCTGACGGTCAACGAAGCCAAGCCCAAAGCCCCACGCACCGGAGGCGGAGGCTACGGTGGTGGTGGTGGCGGCGGCGGACGTCGCGACCGCTACTAGGACCGACCTGAGTATCGCACGCATCGCGGGCTACTAACCCCGCGCCAACGTACGAATTCCGATCCGGGGCGGGCGCCAACACGCGCCACGCCCCGGTTTCTTTTGCGCGATTTCCTCCGCCCCAATTCACCATTCCGTGCGGTGTGCTACCCGGACAAGATGACAATCAAAACGAAACCTGAATCTCTCAGGGACGTGCGAAACCGTGGTGATACCGATTCACCCGCGCCCTGAACACGCCCGCCGCAACGGCTGGATCACCCTCCATGATCCGCTTCGCCTCCGCGTCGTCCGACGCCTCGAACACCACAATCCCAGGCGTCGGCATCTCCAACCTGATCGCCTTCTCACCGCCGGGGTACTGCGGCGGATCGACACACGGCCCCGCCAGCAGCAACCGATTTGTCGCCAGCAGGTTTTTGATGTGCGCAACGTGTCCGCGCATCGGCTCGACCTCCTCCGGGTTCAGCTTCTCCAGAAACCCCTTGCGCGCCGGACGTAGAAAATACACATAGTGCTGACGCGGCGCCGGATCAAGCCGCATCCGTTCGTCCTCGCTCCACAACGGTCCACTGTCGAATCGCTTCACCAGATTCGCCAACACCGCCGGCCACGCCTCGCGAAAGTACTCGTACGCCTTGTCCCACTCAGCCCCTTCGCCATACCCCCCATTGGTCAGCCGAACCCGCGTATTACCACCGGCTGCGTCCGCGAACTCAACAACAACAAACGTCCGCTTCGATCGAATCTCCGGAATGTGCGGCGGCGCGCTCCAAGTAAACGACACAAGCCGCCCGTCGATGTAACTGACCACTTTGCACCCCTCCGACCCACGACTCCCGCGCGGGGCGTCAGCCGCGAAGTAAACTTCGAACCGACCGCCGTATCGCAACTCGACCTTCGCGTTCGGCGCAAAGAACGTCGTCACCCCTTCGGTCGTCGTAAAGGCCTCGTACACGTCCGCCCGCGGCGCGTTGACCACGACCTCTTGTTCGATAACCCGCTCCGCCGCACCCGCGTGCGGCGCGAGCAGAGCAATCGCAACGAGTAAACAGGGACCATGCGTGCGTTGGATTGACGTTTTTCTCATGAGTAGGCACTCCGTGAGCGTGGTGTTCGAGACGCCGTAACCGCACGGGAGGGCGACGTCGGCTGACGTCAACGAGCGCTCCCCGCGAGGGCTGGCGAGGCATCGTACCCAATCGCCGAATCGAACTCCACGCGGGAAGGCGGTTGGGCGGGGTAGAATCACTGAACCCGTTCCGTAGATTCCCGGACATCACTGACGATCGCTGCAGTACCGCCAGCCGTTTCTCAGGCAGCGTCTACGCCGAAAACGTCGTCTATCCCTCTTGATGCGGCGCGCGCGATTCCAGTATACTATCGCTGGAATTACTGGAATTGAAACGGGCCGCCGACGATTCGTCGCTCCAGTGATTTGCGCGGATGCATAGGCATCCGCCACCGGGCCGTCAGCGTAACCACGAGCTCTTGGAGGGGAATTCATGTCGCACCGCTTCCGCATTCGGGGAGTTGTTCTAGCCACTTCCTTTGGTTTCTCGCGCATCGCGACCGCCGCCACCATAAACGTGCCCGCCGATCAGCCGACCATCCAGGCGTGCATAAACGTCGCGGTCAGCGGCGTCGACGAATGCCTCGTCGCTCCGGGCATCTACGTCGAGAACATCAACCTTCTCGGCAAAGCCATCACCGTCCGTACCAGCGGTGGAGCGCCCGTCACGACGATTGACGGAGGACTCTCGGGTTCGGTCGTAACGTGCGCATCCGGTGAAGGGCTCGGCACGGTGATCGACGGCTTCAAGATCCTCAACGGGAGGGGAACACTTCAGGCAGGCTTTGTTCGAGGCTGCTGCTTGTACAACCGCAACAGCAGCCCAACGGTGTTGAACTCCATCTTTACGAACAACGCCGCGGAAATCGGTTCCGGCATGTACAACGACAACAACGCCCCGGTCGTCACGGGTTGCCTCTTTCAGAACAACATTGCCGAAGGCACGCTCAAGGAAGGCGGGGGAATGCACAACAACGGCAGCGACGCGACCGTGACGAATTGCCAGTTCATTGACAACCTTGCGGACACCGGCGGGGGTATGTTCAACGTCGGGAACGTCACGGTGACGGGCTGCGAATTCGCTGGCAATCGAAGTCTGAACGGTAACGGTGGCGCCATGTGGAACGGCGGATCGCTCGATGTCAACATCGATGCGTGCACGTTCAATGGCAACAGAGCCGAATGGATCGCCCAAGACATAACCAAGGGGCGCGGCGGTGCGATCTTTGTTCAGGACATCACATTCAATGTCACCAACTCCGAGTTCAATACGAATACCGGCTTTTCGATGGGCGGGGCAATTCAGGCCCAGGCGACGTTCATCACGATCACGGGCACCACGTTTCGCTCCAACGCCTCGTCGTTTACGGGCGGCGCCGTTCACGTGAGCGGAGGCAGTGCCTCCATCGACAATTGCGGTTTTCTTGAGGCGAACAACGTTTCGACGGGGGACGGTGGAGCACTGGTGATCGGTTCCGCAGTCGCCGACGTCACCGGTTGCACCTTTGATTCAAACACGGCCAGCGTCCGAGGCGGCGCCGTGTTTCTGTTCCAATGCATTGACTGTAACGTGACTGCCTGCTCGTTTACGTCCAATCAGGCCTTTGGCACCGGCAGCGCCGTCTTCGGCGGCGGCGCATTCTTCTCGCTTGACGGGAGTCCGACAATGACGGGCTGCACATTCACCGGCAACTTCGCGTCCAGCTCCGGTGGGGCGATCCACAGTATCGGGAGTATGGATGTAACGGACTGCACGTTCACGGACAACAATTGCAATCAGGCGGGCGGAGCCATACACAATCGTGACGGTTCGTCAATGTCGTTGGATACCAGCACGTTTACAGGCAACACGGCGCTTCAAGGTGGCGGAATGTACAATGGCAACAGCGGCGCGCTCATCGTTGATTGCGCCTTTTCTGCGAACAGCGCTTCGCCACCCAGCTTTGCCAATGGGGGAGGGGCGATCGCGGATTTTGCGAGCAACGTGAGTATCTTTGACACGACCTTTACCGGAAACCAAGTGCTCACCAACTCCGGCTCGGGCGGAGCCATCAATCATGCTGACGGGGGCTCATTGAACGCCCGCCGGTGCACGTTTGACTCCAACACTGCGGTAGGAGCCGGCGGCGCGGTTAGATGGAACACAGCACCGCCGTCAACGCTGGTCGATTCGCACTTCATCGACAACACATCCGGATTTCGGGGCGGTGCCGTCCTTGCCACCGGCGCCATGTGGATGATTAATTGCCGTTTCGAACGCAACGTGGCCACGAACGAGGGAGGTGCGGTCCTGGGAGCGGACGCGGCTGGAGCGCCGGTCGTGATCAACTCAACGTTTGTGGGGAACACGGGGAGTCACGGCGGTGGATACCATAGCTTTTCCGGCGTGCCGTTTATTCGCAATTGTACGATCCTCCAAAACATCGCGACTTCCGGCCAGGGGAACGGAATCAACGCGCAAGGTCCGGATTGCTTCATCGACAACTGCATCATACGCCAGCATTCCGGCGGGCAGATGTTTGGCGCTTCATTCACGATCTCATATACGAATATCACAAACGGCCTCGCACCGCTCTGGACGGATGCAGGAGGCAATATCGACGCACCGGCAGAGTTCATCCAGAACCCCAGCCCCGGCTCGGGTGGGTGGGACGGGGTCGGCGATAGTTTCGGGAACTTGCGCGTGCAGGAATCTTCACCATGCATCGATGCCGGGTCCAACCTGGCCGTCTCCGGAGATCTCGCCGACCTTGACCTGAACTCCATCACGGCCGAGCGCACGCCGCTCGACCTCGACGGCAAACTGCGCTTCACAGACGTTCCATCCGTACCCGATACGGGCGTCGCCGACCCGCCCGACTACACCGAAGTCGTCGACATGGGCGCATACGAACTCCCCAGCGCGCTCGGACCGGTTTTGTACGTTGACGCTGACGCGACAGGCGCCAATAACGGGTCGAGTTGGTCGCACGCGTTCGTCTTCCTGCAGGACGGATTGGCAGCCGCCTCCGCCGGCAGCGCCGTGTGGGTGGCCGAGGGGACCTATCATCCGGATGATGGCGCGGGCGTCACGTCCGGTGACCGGACAGCTACCTTCCAACTTTCAAGCGGCGTCGCCGTCCACGGCGGCTTCGCGGGCGTTGAGACCGCACTGAGCGAGCGTGATCCGGAGGCCAACGTCACCGTCCTCAGCGGCGATGTGGAGGACAGCGACACCCGCGTGGCGTGTACGCAGGATTCCCCCGATTGCGACGCCTTCGGCAGCCTGTGCAGCGGCGACGGTCTCTGCATCATCGCCGACAACAACGCAGAGAACAGCTATCACGTGGTCACGGGCAGCGGCACCGACGCCTCGGCTGAGATCAACGGTTTCACCATTACAGGCGGCAATGCCAACGGCGCGCACCCGCATACCGTTGGTGGCGGAATGTTCAACAACAACGGCGACCCTACGGTGGCGGATTGCGTGTTCCTCGAGAACACGGCCGTCAACGGGGGCGGCGGAATGTACAACGAAAGCAACAGCGGCCCGACGGTGACCGGTTGCACGTTCAGCGGGAACACGGTGACTGTCGGCGGCAACGGCGGTGGCGGCGGGATGAACAACCTTTTCAGTAGTCCGACGGTGGGCGACTGCACATTCCGGGGGAACGCCACTGCGTTTGCGGGCGGTGGCATGACTAACTGGACAAACAGCAGCCCCACAATAACCAATTGCAGATTCCTCGGGAACTCGGCCACTAGCGGCGGCGGCATGTATAACACTTTCACGAACAGTCCAACGATCACGAACTGCACGTTCAGCGGGAATACGGCAAGTGACGGCGGCGGTATACGCAACGTGCAGGGCAGTAGCCCGCGGTTGACCAACAGCACCTTCAGCGGAAACTCCGCGCTCGCCGGCGGCGGAATGTCGAACAGCAATGGCGCCGTCCCGATCATCATCAATTGCATCTTATGGGGCAACAGCCCAAATGGAATCTTCAACTTGAATCCGGCGGTAGACAACCCAACCGTCAGCTTCAGCGACGTACAGGGCGGCTTGCCAGCCGGCACAATCGACGGCGGTGGCAATATCGACATCGATCCGCTTTTTGTGGACGCCGACGGTTCCGACGACATCGTCGGGACGGAGGATGACAATCTGCGCCTGCGCTCAGGTTCCACAGCCATCGACGCGGCGGACAACCTCGCGGTTCCCGTAGGTATCACCACAGACCTGGACGGCGACCCGCGATTCATAGATGACCCCGCCACCACCGACACCGGCAACGGAGCGCCGCCGATCGTCGACATGGGCGCCTATGAGTTTCAGCCAGCTCCCATCCCCACCGTCTCGGAATGGGGCCTCGTCGTGATGTCGCTGCTCTTGCTCGCCGCCGCCACGCTCGTCTTCGGCAAACGCGCATCTGCGATCTCGCGGCGCGGAACCCGAATGTGAACAACCACCGCTACCGCCAGCCGCCAATGATCGCCCCCATGACGACGAGGTACGCCAGATGATGACTGACGTCGATCAGATACGCCGGCATCGGCTTGCGATGCGCCGCGTTTTGCGCCGCACCCTGCGTCGCACCCAACCCCAATCACAACAACATGGCCACGCCCACACCGCCCAGCGAACTCGGTTCAGCCAGCAGATTCGGAATGAGCAGCGACACGACAGTAGCCGTCACCAGATCGCAGACGAAGAACAACCCGAACGTCCGTGCCTGCGTCTTCTCCATCTCCTTCACCTGCCCCTCGTCGAACCCGTGCAGCCGGACCCACGCCTTCCCGAAGATGGCCGCGTACCAGATTCCCCCCACCATGAACGCCGCAATCGCCGACACAATCACCGCCCAGATATTGACCTGCGAAAAATCCAGAATCATCCCGTTCTCCCTGTGCGCCGGGATAAACCGGCGAGGTGTTGTGAATGAAAGAGTCATACGTTGAAGGGTCAGCGGCCCACAGCGGACCCGAGTCATGCGTTGCTGTCCGCAAGGACAGGGGCGAAGCGTTGATTCCCTCGTAAAAACTTCTGGCGTTTTTGGGCTTGCGGTGCGCCGCGTGCGGGTGATTCTGGGTTGACGGAACAAGATCACGCCGGTTTGTCAAGGACGGTTACGCATGTTTCGACGCACGGATTCGCAAGCGAC
>JAJDDS010000106.1 GCA_029260195.1 Phycisphaerae bacterium | reverse complement strand
GATCGGGACGTTCACCGGGGACGGACGCCTGGAACTGCGGTACCGGGGGGAGACGGTGGGCGAGTTGGAGATGGACTTCCTGCATAACGGGTTACCGCGCGCTCGGCGGCAGGCGCAGTGGACGAGAGGGGAGGGACGAAGGGACGGAGGGACGGAGGAACGCAGCGAAGCGGAAGGCATCGAGGTTGGGGAGCGGCTGTTGTCAACGTTGGGGGAGCTGAACATCGCCTCGAAGGAATGGGTGATTCGGCAGTACGATCATGAGGTGCAGGCGGGAAGCGTGGTGAAGCCCCTGGTGGGTCGCGGGCTGGGGCCGTCGGACGCAGCCGTGGTTCGTCCTCGATTGGACAGTGATCGCGGGATTGTGCTGGGGTGCGGGCTGTGTCCGGAGACGGCGGACGTCGACCCGTATGAGATGGCGATCGATGCGGTGGACGAAGCGCTTCGGAACGTGATCTGCGTAGGGGCCGACCCGGAGCGGACGGCGATTCTGGATAATTTCTGCTGGGGTGAGGTGGATTCGCCGCAAGCGCTGGGAGCGTTGGTTCGGGCGTGCTACGGCGCGCGGGACGTCGCGAGTGCGTATGGGCTGCCGGTCATTTCGGGGAAGGACTCGCTGAACAACCAGTTTTCACAGAGCGCCGAGGAGGCTGAGCGGTTGGGGATGCCGCGCAGAGTGTCGATACCCGACACTTTGCTGATCAGCGCGATCAGTGTGATCCCGGAAGTGACACGCTGTGTCACTATGGACCTGAAGAAACCGGGGGGTCGGCTGGTGTGTGTGGGCGGGTACCACGATCGTGATTTGAAGGAGTTGCGAGAGGTTCATCACCGAGTGGCGCGGTGGATTCAAGATGGGGCGGTGCTGGCGGCGCACGACGTGAGCGACGGGGGACTAGCCGTCGCGGTGGCCGCGATGTGCATCGCGGGCCGGTGTGGGGCGAGCGTGGATCTGGACGGGTTCGATGATGGGTTGGCGGACGGGGCGCTGTTGTTCGACCCGCGGCGGGCGTGTTATGTGCTGGAATGTGCGGACGGGGCGCGGATTGACGGGGCGTCGGTGGTCGAGATCGGCATGGTCTCGGAGAAGGCATCGTTGGTGATCCAACGTCGTGGCGGGACGCTGGCGGAGTTGCGCGTCGCGTTGATGGACGAGGCGTGGCGGGCGCCGCTGGCGGCGGTTGGAGGCGTGTGACGGCATGGCGAAGGTTCGCGCGTTGATTGTCAGGGCTCCGGGGACCAACTGCGAGTTGGAGACCGCCCACGCATGGGAAGCCGTGGGGGCGGAGGCACGGATCGAGCATATCAACGCCGTGCTGGAGCAACCTCGAATGCTGGACGAGTCGCAGATCCTGACGTTCGCCGGCGGATTCTGTTACGGGGATGATGTGTCGGCGGGGAAGATACTCGCCACCGAGGTGCGCTTGTATTTGGCGGACGCGCTTCGCGCTTATGTCTCGGCGGGGAAACTGGTGTTGGGCGTTTGCAATGGGTTTCAGGTGCTCGTTAAGACCGGGCTGCTGCCGGGCGGGGAGTTGGGGAGTTCAGCCGTCACACTGGCGTTCAACACGTCGGGTCGGTACGAGGATCGGTGGGTCCATCTGGCGCCGGCGTCGGATCGTTGCCGGTTCGTCGATGACGAGGGTCTGCTGTACGCACCGGTGGCGCATGCCGAGGGGCGGGTATTGGTGCGCGATGATGACACTGTCGCGGCGTTGAACGACGGCGGGCATGTGGCGTTTCGGTACGTCGATGCGGAAGGTCAGCCAGGTGGGTATCCGGTGAATCCAAATGGGAGCGTGGACGATATCGCGGGGCTGACGGACGCGACGGGACAGGTGTTGGGGTTGATGCCGCACCCCGAGCGGAACGCGCATGTGACCAACCACCCGGAGTGGACGCGCCTGCAGCGTGATCGCAAGCCGGAGGGGCTGCGATTGTTCGCAGCCGCCGTGGCGGGGCTACGCTGAGACCGGGCGGCGTCGAAAGTCGACTGTCGAGAACGGAAGAGAGAAGAAAACGCATGAGTGCAGAGGGGGCGGAAACGCGACGAGCGGTGTTCGGGGTAGTGCGCGACGGATGCGCGCTGCGGATGGCGTGTTCCGGACCCCGTATCCGGGGCGCGGGTTATTTTGAAATGAACCCGGTGGGGTCTAGGAGCCAATCGCGGAGGTCGTCGAGGTAGGCGTCGGCGTCGCGGTCGAGTTCGAGGGTGTGGCGGGAGTTTTGGTAGGTCGTGATTGCGGACGTACGCCAGTTGAGGCCGCGTACGAATGCCTGCGTCTTCTCGTTGTCGATGATGCGTTCGTCGGCTGCGAGCATGAGGTGGATGGGGACCTGCGGAGCGGCGGCGAGCTTGAGGCAGGTCTTGTCCATGCGCCGCGACGCGAGGTAGAACCCGGCGGTGGCTTGATGCAGTTGCAGGGGGTCGTCAGCCAGAAAGCGTTGCTGCTCGGGGAGGCTGGTGAACAGTTCCGGGTCGTTGAGCGGAATGTCGTAGAGCCGGTGCGGCGCGCTGAGCATGGACAGGCCGATGCGGAACATCTCGGGCTTGGACACACCGACGACGGGGAACAACCCGGGCGTTATGAGTGTGAGCGAAGCCGTTCGGGCGGGGTCCACCGTGTGCATGGCGGTGATGAGCTTGCCGCCCCAACTGATGCCGAGCAGGTGTGTCTTGGGGTGGCCCGTGCGCTGACGGAGGACGTCCGCGCAGGCGAATGCGTCGTCGATGAGTTGGTCGGACGATTCGGCGTGTCCGCGGTCGGCTTGGTTTCGCCCGGACCCCCGGCGGTCGGGCTGCAGGACGGTGAAGCCGGCGTCGCGCAGACGCTCGGCTGAGCGTTCGTACCACCCCGCGTGTGATTGGATACCGTGCAGGAAGAGGATCGACCCCCGCGACGGATTGGCGGACCACAGACGGGCGTAGGCTCGGTATCCGTCGGGGAGGGTGATTGTGAGTTCCGTGTGGTCGTCCATCGAGCGTGATGGTAGTCGTGATGCGGCGTAGACGCACGGCAGAAATCCGGGTATCGGTAGGTCGTGGCTGCCCATGCGGGCGGTCGCCGATGCCGGGTGTGGGATGAGGTGACTGGCGGTGGTTTCGACGAGTACCGTTTATCGAGCGTTGGCGCAGCAGATCGAATCGGATCGGATGCTGGGATTGCGCGAGGTGCCGTTCGTGTTACCCTCGTCCGCGCCGGTTACGCGGTCCGGTGGCGCCGGCGCGCCGGCTTCTCGAGCGAGCGGTGATCGCGCGGTCGCCCTCGATACCTTGGATAGCGGACAGGTTCGCACTTGTCGCAAGTGTGGGTTGTGCGAGACGCGAACACAGACAGTTTTTGGATCGGGCGGCGCGGGCGCGCGACTCGTGTTCGTGGGGGAGGCGCCCGGATTCGAGGAGGATCGTCAGGGGCTTCCGTTCGTGGGGCGAGCCGGTGGGCTGCTGACGCGCATGATCGGGGCGATGGGGATGACGCGGGACGACGTTTACATCTGCAATGTTCTGAAATGTCGTCCGCCGAACAACCGCGATCCCGCAGCCGACGAGATCGCCGCTTGCAGCAAGTATCTGTTCGAGCAGCTTTCGATCATCAATCCGGAGGTGATCGTTGCGCTGGGGGCGCCGGCGGCGCGGACGTTGCTGCACACGAGCGATTCGATCGGGCGTCTTCGGGGGCGGTTTCACGATTTTCATGTCTCGGGCACGGTTGCTCTGGGTGATCCGACGCCGCTGATGCCGACGTAACATCCCGCGTTCCTGTTGCGCAACCCGGAATAGAAGGGCAAATCCTGGGCGGATTTGAAGC
>JAJDDS010000105.1 GCA_029260195.1 Phycisphaerae bacterium | reverse complement strand
GAGAGGTTGTTGAGCAGGGTGGTCTTACCGGATCCAGTGCCACCGACAATGAGGATGTTCAATCCGCCCTTGACGCAGGCTTCGAGAAAGGTGGTCATTTCGGTCGTGCAACTGTTGAACCGAATGTAGTCTTCGAACGTTATTGGGTCGGTGCCAAAACGACGAATCGAGATGCTGGGCCCATCGATGGCCAATGGGGGTATCACGGCGTTGACGCGGCTACCGTCTTTGAGACGGGCGTCCACCATTGGGGAGACTTCGTCACACCGTCGACCGACGGAACTGACGATCTTGTCGATGGCGTGCATCAGGTGGGCGTTGTCGCGGAACTGCACGTCGGTTAGGTGGAGTTTTCCGCCCTTTTCGATGTAGATCTGGTGCGGACCGTTGACGAGAATGTCACTGATGTCTTCGTCCGCGAGTAGTACTTCCAGCGGTCCCAGACCAAATGTCTCGTCGAGAACCTCGGCGACGAGCCGCTTTCGTTCGTTGAAGCTGAGCAGCGTTTCTTCCTGTTCAGCCAATTTGGTGACGGCTTCGCCGACGGACGCGCGGATGGATTCGTCATTTCCCTCGAGGGCGGAGAGGTCGAGCTGTTCGACGAGCTTGCGGTGCAGTCTGGTCTTGAGTTCGTTGAACTCATCCTGCTTGGCCTTTGATGGCTTGCCGGTGCGCGCTGGCGCACTGTCCTTGGAGCCGCCGGGCGACCCCGCGGGTGGCGGCGGTGGCGGTTTCTTCTTTGGTGGCCGAGGCGCACTTGGCGCTGCCGGTGCACTGCGATTCCCGAACATGACTCTACCCCTTGAACATTGATCAACGGCGTCACCGGACCTGAGTCCGTCGTGTCGCGACACGTCTGTCCCCCTGCTTCGCTAAACCCACATGCTGGTGCGACGTCCTCTCTTCGCGCTGTGTTAGGCGTCGCTGAAAATCTTGCTCAGCAGTTTGCCCTTCTTCGCGGGTTCTTTCGCGTCGCCGGCTCGGTCCGGCGCGTGTATTCTCGTCGCCAGGTCCTGGACGGCGGTCCGGACCTTGGACTTCGGTCCACGCTCGGCGAGCGTCTCGCCGAGGTTGATGGCATTGCTGACGGTCACCCAATCATCGGGGACGCTTTGGAACACGCGTTTATTGAGCGTCCCCTCCATATCGGACAGACTGAGTGGTCCGGATTCTCGCCCGACGCGGTTGACGAGCAGTTTGGCCCGTTCGGAGTCGAATCCGCCTTCCTCCATCCCTTGCAGGATGCGTTGGGCGTTTCGGACGCTTGGTACCAGTAACTGAATGACGAGCAGTGTGATGTCGGCGAGATCCAGAATCGCGGACGCGCCGGCGTCGTAGCGGTTGGGTCCGTCGACGATCACGTACTCATTCATGGCCAGCAGGTTTGTCAGGACGTTCACACAGTTGGCGGCGGTAATGGTGTCCGACTGCACGAAATGCGTCGGTCGACTGAGGACGCGGACGCCGGATGGGTGCTCGATGAGCGTGCGTTCGATCAGTTGTTGGTCCAGTTCTTCCGTGCTGTGGGCCAGATCAGCGATCGTGTATGTCGGCGACACGTCCAAGAACGTCGCGATCTGTCCGAAGCGGTAGTCGAGGTCCACGACGGTGACGCCTCCGGAGCACATGTCCTGAAGTTCGACGGCGAGGTTGGCAGCCATGGTGGTCGTGCCGACTCCTCCAGCGGTGCCCAAGAGCGAAATGAGCGTGCCGGTCCCGTCTGATTGGTTGGACTGCTGGGCGATCTTTGAAATCGCCTCGCCCAGCATGGCGTCATCCAGCGGTTTGGTGAGGAACTCGCGAAACCCGCGCCGCATCGCCGAGAGGATCAGCTTGCCATCGGTCGACTCGCTGATGGCGAAGATGGCCAGATCTGGGTGGGCTGATACCAGATCCCCAGCGATGGGCAGAACGGCTTCGGGCGTCGGATCGAGGTGCAGCAGGAGGACGTCCGCGTTGGATTGCTGGGCGACGTGCGGGAGTATGGCTGGCTCGTCGACTTCGGCAACGACGCGAACAGCCTTAAACTGCTGGAGGGTCCGGCGCAGAACGGGGCCGAATGATTCGTCCATGTTGAAGACGATCACCCGTACAGCCTTCATGTCGCAGAACCCTCCACCCGAGTCTCAAGACCCCCGGCGAACGCTGCCGACGGGTTTGTCGGCAGCTTTCAGTCGCTCCCCGGACGCTCGCTGACTCATCGGTTACCTAACCTGTTGACTCTCCCAATCCCCGACCAACGATCTAGTCTTCCTGTCGTGTGATCCCCGTACTGCGGACTGTCCGGTCAGTTGATCAACTCCGCGCCGCGCTCACCGCCCAAGCGGAGAAAGATTTCCTGTAACTCCGCCGCATAAACGGCCATATCGTTGCTGGTGGCTTCCAAGTGCTCTCCACCGGTCATAGTGGCCACCTCTTGCATGAGTGAAGTGTCGGCGTAAGCGCCGACGCTGACGGCGAACACGCGAATGCCTTGTTGCGCCGCGATGGCCGCCTGATCGAGGACGTACTGGCGCGCTTGCGCCAGTATCTCCTGCTGATCCGCCCACGAGCCGTGAGGGTAAGAACCATCCGGCGCGATGTTGGCTTTGCCATCGGTTAGCAGGACGATCATCTTCTGGGCTGCCGAGCGCGCCGGCGGACTCGTGAGCGTCTCAATGCCGTGGGCGAGTCCGCCGCCCATGTTCGTCCACCCATCGAAGTGCCCAGCCTGCATTCCCGACAGTCCGTTCACGCCCACCGAGATGTCGCCAAGGTGGGGTTGAACGACCAGCGGAACACGATGACGCACAGTGTACCCATAGATATCGAGCGCCAGTTGGTCGTTGTTCTCAAATGCGTCGACGACACTGACCATCAGTTCTACAGCGTCTTTCACAGCCTGCATCGGTTGCGCCGGGACCGCAGCCAACTCCGGCGTATTTGCGTTTGACCAGCGGCGTTCGAGCAGGTAGTTCGCGAACGTTTTGATACCGAACGCGTATCGAAAATCCGGGTTGGCTTGCGACATGCGCGTCGTGTAACTGTTCCAGTAAATGTAGTCGAGCCAGCGACTGCCCGGTTCGTTGAAATAGGGTTCCAACCAGGTGATCTCCGACGAGTCCACGCGATCGTTGCCGTTTCCCGGCATGGCGCCAGGAATGCTCTCCCATGCGCCGCCCGGTTTTCCGCTGTTCCACCGGGCCAATCCCAGAGTAACTGCCACCTGGCGCCGATATCGCGACGTACTGGAATGTTGGCCCGTGTCGAGGATGTTGCCAATCTCCTCGACGCTGTACGCACTGTCGTTCTCGAACCGCGCGTTCGTCAAGTAGCCATTCACTTGAGCACTGTTCCAGTCGCTCGTTCCCGACCCGTATCGCGGTAAGTGTACCAGTCCGGCGTCGGCGGTTGGGTTGTAGAACTCGTCCAGCGTCTCTTCGCCGTATCGGAGCTGGCGCATTAGTCCGTACCCTGGACCCGCCGATTGGGGATGGAATCCGTTCTCATCCAATTCGAGCCCCACGAGATCCTCGGGCGGCCAGAGACTGAGGGCGTCATCGGAACCTCCCGGGAGTGCCGCCCAGACATCCCAGATGTTGATCTGCGTGTCCCGATAGCTGCCCAACTCGCTATCGTCGTTGTGTGACGCGGACAAGTCAGCGACGATGGCAATGTCGCGCGGAACGAGCAATGCGGTCGCACTGGCGGACATGGTCTTGTCCTGATGTCCGAAAAATCGTCCAAAGAAGTAGCGGCGCGTCGTTTCCACGGTTACGCGGACCGCATCGGGAAACTCGTTGTCTGCGACGGGCACGAACTCGAATTGCCCTTCGACGAGCTCCGCTCGTCCCAATTGCGCGTTGTCTTCGGAAAAGGGCACTAGGTCATGAACGACCTCGTTGCGGCTGACGTACTCGGCGGCCACGGTGCGCGCCTGCATCGCCGGGTTGTCGACTTCAGCCAGCATGGCGACCGACGCCAATGCCGCCGCGTCGGCGGTACGCTGCAGCTCGGCGCGCACGTTCCACATGAGCGAGATGTCGACGGCCAACGCCGTGACTCCAATCAAAGCCGTCATCGCCAGCATGACCTGCGCGGCCACGAGACCTCGGCGCACATGGGGATCGGCCGTTTGAAGAGCCTCCCCACGGAGCCTCGGTCGAGCGTGTTCTCGTGGGTACGCCTGTTCGTGATTGCGGTGCATCTGATTACGAGTGTTCATAACTTGGGTCCCTCCGGAGGCGCGCGGTCGCCGCCCGTTAGCACAACGCCGTACCGAGCCGTGCTCGGATACCGGCCGCGTAGTCTTACGCGAGGGCGCCCCGAGGCGCCTTCGAGTCCATCGCGAACATGCGTATCGGACCCCGAGCCGATCGTCGTCGACGCGGGGCGTTGCCCCGTGGTTTCGCTGACATGTCCCGGAACCCGTCGTGCAAGGGTCTCTTCACTCATGGATCGTTCGCCACCGATTCCCGCGCGTCGGAATCACACCCCGGGGCGATACGTCGGTGGCCGTTTATCGTCGAATCCGTCATCGTCATCGTCGTCGTCCGCGTTTCCGCCGCTCCCGGGGTTTGTGGAGGAGCCGTTCGATCTGGGCGTGCGGTGTGATCTTTCGGTCCCAGCAGTTGATCCGCCCGAGGTCTCGGCGCCATCGCCGCCGCCGAACGAGTGCTCCCGGACGCTGCCGCCGTTGATGACCGTTACCGACCCGCGATGGACCGGCCCCGAGCGGGACGGACGCTCGCGAGGCGCCGGGGCGAACGGCTCCTCGCCGAGCAAGTCGCTTTCACTGGCGTTTCCCGCATTGTCGGCCAGCGTGCCATCGTCGCCCGAGCGCAGCGCCAACGTGAGTTGTCCGCGCGTTTGTGCCAAATGCAGCATCGGGGCGTCCGAGTCCCTCACAAGCACGGTTACGGACTTTGCCACCTTACTAGAACCGCCCTCGCCGCCTGCGGAGTTGAGCGCCTGGCCGACGGCAGCCACTTCGATGTTCTGCAGAATGATCCGGCTGATCGTTTCCTTGTGGCGGCCTTTATTGACCGTCATGACCGCGATGATATCGACGAAGGCGCCGGGCTGAATCTGATAGGCGACGCCGGTCACCTCGTTGACCTTGACGGACACCGCTCGAAACCCCGGCATGATCCGGACCGCCAGGCCCGGGGGCGTGCCCTTGGGCGTAAGGAGCGCCTCCCGTATGACGACGCCCCGGGGAATAGAGTGGGCAGCCACTCGCCCGACGACGTCTTTCGCGTCCGCGAAACACGTTCCGTCGACCAGCGGCGTCTTCGGCGTCTCGACGAGACTAACCATCGCGCTTTGGATTGGTGCTGTGGCAGGGATCTCCGACGTCGCCACAACGGTCAAGATCATATCCCGGCGTCCGCTGGCTTGGGCTTCCTGCAGCTTGTCCAAACCGATTTTGATTGCGACGCCACCGATGACCAACCCCATCATTAATGGAATGATTGATACCTTCTTCATGTCGACCCCCTTGTTCGTTCGCTTCCGGCGGTGCATGCCCCACACGCCGTTTCTTCCGGTCGGCCACGCCCGCGGCGCGCCGGTTCGCCATCATGACGAGTTCCGTTTCACACCGGTTCGGTCCAGGAGCCGACGCGCGGCGTCAGATGCCACCGCCCTCCTTACGCATCGAGCACTCTCCCTCCAACTCAAATCCCGAAGGCAAAATGTACGCGCCGGTCAGGGCGACCGCGTCAAACGGCATGCTCACGCGGACCCACTGAACCGCGTCGGCAATGTCCGACGCCGTGTAGCTCCAGCCGCCGCCCCCGGATGCGCCGAACGGATCCATCACTTCCTGAATCCGGGTGGCGACATCCGCGTCCGTCGACGTTCGCAACACCGCGACACGACAACCCTCGCGGGCTGCGTTCACGAGTGTCTGACGTACCATGAAGAGCCAACCGAACTCAATGATCCCAAACAGCAGCAGCAACAGAAGCGGAAGCACGACCGCGAACTCAACGATCGCGGCGCCGCGCCGCCGACTGCGGCCCCCCCGGGTACGGCATTCAAGTAATCGTCTCATTTCACATCATCCACCAGCCAAGAACCTGGCCCGATAGTAAGACTATCGCGCCAATGGAGAGCGGGACGCCATACGGTAACAATTGCGGCGATTCGCCGAGACTCTTAGCGGACGCGAAATCGCTGAACATCGTTTCGCGGGACCGCGTCTTGGCGAGGATCAGACTCATGTGACCAAGGGCGAGCGAAACCCGCCGCGCCGAAACGATCATGATCGCGGCGATCACCCCGCCGATGACCGCGCCGATCATGAACGACACAAACGTCATCCACGGACCAAACCAAACGCCGATGGCAGCCATCAGTTTGACGTCGCCGGCGCCCATTCCGTGCATGGCCCATGGAATAATGAGCACGCCCAGTCCCACACACAGTCCGAGAAACCCGTCACCGATTCCCGCGGCGCCGAAATAGACACCCTGCGCGACGAATCCCATCGCCACCAACGCCGCGTTGAGCCAGTTCGGCACACGGCGTTGCGCGTAATCAATCCACGATGCCAACGCCAAACCTGGAATCAGCACCGCGCAAGTTGCAAACCAATACCCCGAAGACATCAGAATTACCTCCCCGAACTACGGAAGCCGTACCCCCGGATCCGCGATTCCGCCCCGATTTCGTCGGGTGGGTCGCGATGACTCCGATCCCGTGGATCGAACAAAGGGGTGGGACGCCGTCACGAGGGACGGCGCCCACCCGATCTTCTTCAGCAATCCCCTACCGGATCCGATGCCCGCACTCGACGCGGTAAACCGTCCAGGCGCGACCACTCGGAATCCGGGGCAATGTTCACTAGGAACCGCCCGGCGTGCCGCTCGGCAGGCCCGCGCTGATCTCGGTGAACGTAGTCGACACCTTGTCGCCGACCAGCTGAATCGAACCGATGGCGGCCACGATAATCAACGCGAGCATCACAGCGTACTCGGTCGCGGTCGGGCCATCTTCGCTTTTGAGAAAGTCCTTCATGCGATTCACAAAATTCTTCACGACTATGCTCCTTTTGTGACGTCCGACTCGAAATCCAAGACTTCGAAGCGGAGTCAGATCAGCGAAAGCTCCCTCCCTGGCCTTTCACTGCCCCAGTTTTATTACTCGCAACACATCGTTCACGAGAGACTCAACGGACGCGTCCTGCGCCCGGATTGACGCGTGAGAGCAATCAGCGACGACCCCTCGCCACCCACGACCACAGGAAATCATCGAGCGGGCAATGCAACTCTCCACTCATCCCGGATCGACCCCCGACGCGCCTCAGTGCGTGCGTCACGGGCTGCGACTGAAACATATGAAACAACCCGCAGAGGAGCAAACCGATTGGTTAGATTTTTTCAAATATGTTGTTATGGGCACCATTGTGACGCGCATCGCCGCTACTGCCACCGTTCTATCGGACATCGACATTCTTCGGGCGATGAGATGCGAAGCGAATGCTTGACTCGCCGTACGTCTAAGCCTCATCGATCAACAGTCGTCTCAAGTATGGAATGTCCAGCACATTGAAACGCCTCTTCACCGACGCAATGGGGACACCGCACTGTGCAGTATTCGATTCGTGAATCGGACCCAACCGCCCCGACGCTTTCCTCAGATACGCGACGCCGTACGGATTCAGTCCCATCACGCGCGCGCAAGTCGCGTCGACCGATGGGGCGTTGCGGCCCATCAGGAGGCAGCCCGCAGGTTTCGGCGTGCCCATGATCGGACCGTCACCCTCCATGCCAATGATCCCATCGACGATGGCCAGCGACGGTTTGACCGTTGCGTTGATGTCCAATACTGATTCGTCGATCCCGGCGTGGTGCAACGGATTCTTGGGCCAACCGTACACGGCGCCAGGCATGACGCCGAACAGGTTCTTCATCGAGCCGGTCACGCCGGCCCAGTGATGTGTCTTCAGCTTAGCGACGGAGACTACCAAGTCGGCACGCAGCAGCGTGTGCGGCAGGTACAGCGACCGCATCGTCGTCCAGGACCCCACATTATCGACCGGGGTCACGTCATCGTGATTGAGATCCACAAA
>JAJDDS010000104.1 GCA_029260195.1 Phycisphaerae bacterium | reverse complement strand
GTCGTGTCCGACGCGCATCACGAACAACGCCGCACGCGAGTGCTGATGATCGCGCCGCAGCCATGCTTCGAGATTCGCGGTACGCCGATGAACGTGTTTCAGATGTGTACGGCGTTGACGGAATCGGGGCGGGAGGTGCACCTCGCGACGTATCCGTTCGGGGATCACGAGTCGCTGGAAGGGCTCGTGTACCGTCGATCGCTCGGGGTACCGTTTATCAAGTCGGTACCGATCGGGTTCTCGTTCGCGAAGATCGTGTTGGACACGATGCTGGTGGTGACGGTGTTGCGGTTACTGCTTACGCGGCGCTTCGCCGCCGTTCACGCGGTGGAGGAGGCTGCGTTCTTCGCAGTGCCATTGGCGCGATTGTTCCGCACTCCGGTGATCGTCGATTTGGATTCAGACCTCTGCGATCAGCTATCCTGTCACCGGTCAGCCATGGTTCGTTTGGCGGCGTGGGTGGCGCGTCCGATTCAACGTGCAACGCTGCGGTGGTCGAGCTGCGCGTTGACGGTGTGTCAGGCGTTGACCGATTTGGTCGAGCGCAGCAGTCCGGGGAAAGCCGCGTTTCAGATCGAGGATATTCCGATGGCGTCCGCTTACCGGGCGGCGGACATGGATCAGGTGGAGGCGCTGCGTCGCGAGTTGGAGCTCGAGTCGGCGCGGGTCATCGTCTACACGGGGAACCTGGAATCGTACCAGGGTGTGGATTTGCTGATCGGCGCGATGCCGGAAGTGTTGGCCCGCTGTCCGGACGCGGTGTTCGTCTTGGTGGGTGGCGAGCCGCATCAGATGGAGGCGTTTCGGGAGATGGCGTCGTCGTACGGGGTGGAGCGATCGTTGCGCATGGCGGGCAAGCGCTCGCCGGAGGCGATGCCGGAATTCATGGCGATGGCGGACGCGCTGGTGTCGCCGCGACGCGAGGGTGAGAACACGCCGCTGAAGATCTACACCTATATGCAAAGCGGTCGGCCGATTGTGGCGACGGATCTAGCCACACACACGCAGGTGCTTGATGAGCGGACGGCTGTGCTCGTGCCCGCTACCACGTCAGGTGTGGCAGATGGGTTGGTGCGTGTGCTGGAGGACGGTGATCGGGCGGCGGACCTGGGGCATCGGGCGAAGGATAAGGTCGAGCGGGAGCATAGTTACGATCAGTTCAAGCGAAAGATGAATGAGGTGTATGAGTTTGTAGGGTGCTGAGGGGGAACGGAGGGGCGAAGGGATCGAGGGGAAAGGCCTAACTAAGAACTGACAACTGAGGATAGATCAATGCAATGCGCGCGAGGTCGCGCGGGACGGGGTGGTTTCGGCACGGGGAGCGACGTCGACGCGATCGGCGGCGATGATGAGGCTGTAGCCGGCGACGGGGGCGGCTAGATGATCGAGCATGGTGAAACACCGCATGAAGGGGTACAAGAAAGAATAGAGGCGAAAGAGCTTGTCGTGTTTGGCGACGTCCTGTCCGGTGACGACGGTGCCCTTGGCTGTTTCGGGTTCGTTGCCGCCGGATTTTCGGGTGTAGGCGTAGTTGAGGGCAATGTCGAGGAGTTCGGAGAAGAAGCGGTTGTAGGTACGCTGCGTGCGGATGGCAAAGCGGTCGGCGAGGAGGCGTTCGAGTTCGCGGCGCGTGTAGCCCGGACGGACGTGGCCATGCCATTCGTCGGTGAGCCCCAAGACGAGTCGGAGACGGCGGAGCGCGGAGAATCGCTTGACGTGCGGTACGTTGACAATCAGTCGCCCGCCAGGTCGCAGGACGCGGTGGATTTCGTCGACGAGCGTGTTGTCGTCGGTCATGTGCTCGAGCATGTCGATGATGACGACCAGATCGAACGTCGCGTCGGCGAACGGGAGCGATTGTCCGTCGGTCAGGTGGACGTCGGATTCAACGAGGGCGCGGATTTCGACGACGGCGGTGGGGTCGAGGTCGGCGCTAGCCCAGGAGCCGCCCTTCTCGCGCAGGAGATGGCTGATGACGCCGTTGTCGGCACCGAGATCGAGCGCGCGCTTGCCTGCGGTTTCGCCGACGAGGGAGTCGATTTGGCGCCATTTGGCCTGTTTGAGGACGGACTTGGCGAAGAGTCGTAGGGGTTGGGGTGTGTCGTGGTCGCGCATGGCATTATCTTACCATGATGGCGGAATGGGGGCGCGGATGCGGAGGTGGGAGTGTCCCCCGGCGGAGCCGGGGGCTTTGGGGAGGGGTGGGGCGAGATGAGTGACTGGTGCGATGAAGCGTGATCCGAGCAAGCTGGCCGGGGGGGAGTTCGATCTGCTGGTGATCGGGGGTGGGATTAGTGGGGCGTGCGTGGCGCGTGACGGCGCGATGCGCGGTTTGCGGGTGGCGTTGGTGGATCGGGGGGATTTCGGGGGGGAGGCGTCGGCGAATTCGCTGCGGATCGTACACGGGGGCCTGCGGTATTTGCAGCAGTTGAACCTGCCGCGGATGCGTCAGTCGATCGGTGAACGGTCGATGTGGCTTCGGTGCGCGCCGCATCTGGTGCGTCCGCTGGGGTTTATGGTGACGACGCACGGCTGGCGGGCGCGGAGTCGATCGGCGATGCGGACGGCGCTCGCGATCAACGACATGGTGGGGTTTGATCGCAATCGCGCGTTGGCGAATGCGCGGGCGATTCCGAGCGGCTACGTGGTGGGGGCGGATGAGGCGCGACGTTTGTATCCAGGGGCGGACGCTGACCGAG
>JAJDDS010000103.1 GCA_029260195.1 Phycisphaerae bacterium | reverse complement strand
AGATTTCCGTCGGCAATGCGGACGGCCATGTTGGGGCGATCGTTGTCATTCATCGCGAGCGGCGTGTAGTTTTGGGGGCGACCGTCGTCGCCCGCGCTTCCGACAAGGCGGACCTGACGGCGTCCGAACCGGTACTGTTGGCCGTCGTCCATCGCCTCGCTTTCGAGGTCGAGTCGGACGAGGTACCACTGTTTTCCATCGGGCGGAGTGACGCGGTCGTACTTCGGGTCGGTGGCGGGTGTTCGGCCTCGGGCGGGGATGCCCGGTGTTTTGTCAAAGATGTAGTCGGGGGTTTCGACGCGGACGACCTTGACGGAATCGGGGGGGACGACGTGTCGCACCTCGTCGGGGGCGGTTTGTGACCAGGCTATTTCCTGCACGAAGTCGGGGTGTACGTCGGCGAAGCTTCGTCGCCCGCTGAAGAGTCCGGTGGACATGAACGAGGCATACGTGGCAGCGAACCGGTCCGGGGAGAGCCAGAGGGAGTTGACCTCGCCGGTTTCCGTGTCGATGGCTTGGTGTCCGAGGACGGCGCCTCCGAAAGGGAGCATCTGCAGGCCGATGGCGAGCATTCCGGTCATGAGAAACGCGGTTGCGAGTCCGAGGGCGGAGGCTGCCGCGCGGTCGATGAGGATCGGGAGGAGGTTGGCGCGTGTGATCCATACGTCGGCCGCGATGCGCAGGGCGATCAATGGGATGACGAATGTTCCGACGAATGCGGCGGGAATGGAGAGGTCGCCGAGTGGCCCGAGGAGAAATGAGAAGGCGATCCACTCGTATGTCGCGAATGAGACGGCGGCGCACACAAGGACGAGCCCGCACATGATGGCGGCGCTAACGAGCCCCTGTATCGTCTGGATGTATGTGATGGCGATGATGAGCGCCACGAGCAGCAGTGAAAGCCAGTCCATATTGAAGCACCTCGGTTATTTCGTGTCGTCGCGCAGCCCGCGGATGACTTCGTCGAGACTGGTAGTTCCGTCGATGACCTTGAGCAGGCCCTCTTCCTGCATGTAGTGCATTCTGTTTTTACGGGCCTGGCTTTTGATTTGTTTGAGCTGGGCGCCTTCCGCTATCAATTGACGGATTTTGTCGTCCACGACGAGCAGCTCGAAGACTCCCACGCGTCCGACGTAGCCGCTCCCTTGGCAAGTCTGGCAGACGATTTCGCGTCCCTTTCGATCGAAGACCGCCTCGGTTGGAGGTCGGTGGAAGTGTTCGATCTTGTCGAGGGGGAGGTTCGCTTTTTTGAGAAGGGACTCGTCCGGCTTGAAGGACTGCCGGCAGGAGTTGCAGAGGACGCGGATGAGTCGTTGGTTGACAATCGCGGCGACACCGTTTGCGACGAGCTTGTTGTCTTCGGCGAATGCGAGGATTCTGGCGAGGGCGTCGAGTGTGCTTTTGGCCTCCATTGCCATGTAGATTTTTCGATCGGATACCGCGGCGCGGAGTGCGATCTGTGCGGTCTCCCTGTCGGTGCATTCACCGACGCCGACGATGTCGGGCTCTCTGCGGAGGGCGCTTTGGAGTTGTCTGGCGAAACTGGTTCCTTCAGCCTCGCCCTCGTAGCGGGTTTGGGTGATGTTGTCGAGTTCGTAAAGGGAGCTTCGCTGCAGCGTGTGGATGTTCTGCATGAAGGCGTCATGGCATTTTAGGACGGCGTACTGGGTGGTGGTGATTCCGCTACCCTTTCCACCGGTGAGCAGGACGAGTCCGGCGGGGAGTGCGGCGATCTGTTTGATCTGCTCGAGTCGCTGGGGCGCGAATCCGAGATCCTGAATTTTCTTGCGGCTTGCGGGTTGCTGGACCTTGAGGCGCAGGCGTTCCCCGGATCGTGAACCGGAGGTGATGACATTGATGCGTCCCAGTTCGCCCGTCTGGGCGAGGAGGGCTCCGAACACGTTTCCTTCCTGGGGCCGGCGGATCTCTTCGGGGTTGAGACCCGCGAGTTCTTTGAGGTAGGGGACGAGCATCTCGACGTCTTCGAGGGAAAGGGTGTCGGCGCGCTCGGCTGTGACACCGTCGATGCGGTAGACGACGCGCGCGCTCTCCTTCCCGATAAGTACCTCGGCATCCGAGGCGCGTCGCCAGAGCACATCGAAGAGGAAATCCTGCGTGAGGGTGTACTTGGCGAACTCATGGCGGTCCTGCGGTCGGGCGATCGATTCGCCTTCGTGATTGCCAAGGTGGACCCGCTGGCCGCGGTCGAGCTTCTCGGTGTCGGCTTTCTTTTCGCGAGCGAAGAGGCGTCTGGCGTGTCCGGGTGTGAGGAGCTGTCGTTCCGGGACGACGCGTCCGTTGCGATGGAGGATGTAAGCCATTTGAGACCCGCCGGCGAGGAGCAGCCAGAACCCGAGTCCGAGGAAATAGGTGTTTCCGGCCCATGGGATCAACATGAGGACGGCGAATCCTCCGAGACCTCCGCTGATGGCGATAAGATTCCAGCGTTCGCGGCGGGTCTTGACGTGGTCGGCGTCGCGGTCGATCCACTGGATGGCGAAGACCCAGCCCACAAAGAAGAGGAAAACCAAGCCGATCTTGTAGAGGTTTAGAAACTCCCCCGGTCCGGGTGCTTGCATCAGAATCGCGACGTTGTCCATGCGGCTATCTTAGCCCGCGGGGATGATGCGCCAAGGCGGGGCGGGATGGGAGCCGATCAGGGCCATCGCGTCTCAATCGTGAAAGCTTCGCAGGTGGTTTAGAAACGCCGGTGCGGTCGTTTGGGGGGTCATTGTTTGGCGACCACGACCTACGTTCGTCGGCCCGCAGTCGCGATTCGGATTGAGATGCGATTGCCCAGGTGCGCCGGTGCATCCCGCGCCGCACTTTTCTTACTGGGGGCGAGCGATTAGGTTGGGGGGCGTCGTGCTGTGACTCTTCCGACCTCGCCTCGTTCCGCGAGACGCCGCCGGACCGGCGGAGACGATTGATCGCCCATGCCCCCGCGCGTCGCCATTCTCACCAGTCGGGATCTTCGCCACCGCTACTTTGTCAACGCTGTGGCTGATCGGTTCGATGTTGTGGCTGTTGGCTACCAGGACACGGGATACGTCCCCGCCGACACCGGCGCGGACCGGTTGGACGATGCAACCGGGCGCGTCTTGCGAGAGCATTTCGACGAACGCTCGCGGCAGGAACGGGCGTTCTTTGGCCACAACGCCGAGCCGCTCGAATCTGCGGGTGGCTGCGTCGTGCGGACCATTGACACGCAGTCGTTGAACACCACTGAAACGGCGGACATGCTCGGCGGACAGTCCCCGGACGTTGTGCTCGTCTACGGCACGAGCATCATCAAAGCTCCGCTGCTCGATCGCTTCGCGGGACGCATGATCAACATGCACCTGGGTCTGTCACCGTACTATCGCGGGACAGCCACCAACTTCTATCCCCTGGTCAACGAGGAGCCCGAGTACGTCGGCGCCACGATCCACCTCATCGACCCGGGCATCGATAGCGGCCCCATCATCCGCCACGCGCGTCCCGACATCACGGCTGACGACATGCCCCACACTGTCGGATGCAAAGCCATTCTCGCCGGTCTCGACGCGGTCCTACGCACGTTGGGTGAATTTGGCGCCGGGCGACTCGAATCGGTCCCGCAATGGGCCGTTGAGAGACCCCGGCTTTACTTGCGCAAAGATTACCACTCCAATCAGGTTGTCCGCCTCTATGAACGGATCACCGACGGACTGTTCCCAAAGTACGTAGAGAGAATGCACACAGTCCGGGGTGCATTCCGTTTGATTTCCTAGCTACTGACAGGCTGAAACGCAGCGCCGCGCCTTGTGGGTGGGCCGACAGTGGCCGCATTCCGGGCGGTCATTCGAGAGAACAATGCCGGCTGCCGGCGTAATCTTGTGCGGCGGACGGCGGCGGTGTGGCCGGGAGCATCCGTCGCGTTTCGCGTAAGTTACAGTAGGCACGTGGTTTATGACTGCGCGCGGTTTTCGGCGATTCCGTTCACAATTGAGAGAAGGAAGATTGCCTTGAAATTGGGGGGGGGGGGGGGTATAATTGGTTCGTTCGCCGGGCCGATGGGGGCATGTACGGAGGCATGCCATGCGCGTCCGTCAGTTCACTCGCGACGCTGCATCCGTTTTGATTCTCGGCGGCGTAACCCCTGTTCCCGCCCAGATTCCCGAAGGATTCGAGATCGTGGTGTTGGCCGACGATCTGGGTATTCACTCGCGGCCGGAGGTCCACAATCGTTCGGAGGTCGTTAGGGCATCATCGTTTCCGAAGAAAGTGAGTGACGTTTGGCTCTACAGCGACAACGCGGCCCGAAGAATCAGCGAACCAGAATCTTACGATATCAGGCCGTCGATCAACGACCTCAGCGTCGTGGCGTGGCGACTTTGCGAGTCGTACTACGCCCAGGATTGCCAACTGGCCATCTACGAGACTGACCAAACGACCGTGGTAGAGACCCCTTTTTCGCTTGATGCGACTCCAAACATCAGCGACGCACATCAGGTCATTTGGGGGCACGACTTTTCCGAAGCGTTCCACAACGTTGATTCCCTCGTAAAAACTTCTGGCGTTTTTGGGCTTGCGGTGCGCCGCGTGCGGGTGATTCTGGGTTGACGGAACAAGATCACGCCGGTTTGTCAAGGACGGTTACGCATGTTTCGACGCACGGATTCGCAAGCGAC
>JAJDDS010000102.1 GCA_029260195.1 Phycisphaerae bacterium | reverse complement strand
CTCGGATGAACGTTGTGTGCGCGCTTGGCTTCGTCCGGCATTACCGAGTGCGTCATCCAGTAGGGGCATTCGATTAACGTCTTGACCTGCCCCAACGAAACCGCCAGGGTGATGCAATAGCTGTTCTCCGCCAACCAGTTGACCAGCCGGCGCGCGGGTTTCCCCTTGCCCTCCTCGTCCGTCAGCGCGAAGTAGAGAATGGATCCCGGCGCGAACTTCCCCCGTTCGTCACGCATCTGGCGGCAGGCTAACTCGTACTCCGGGAAGTGCTTGAGGCCGGGGTACCGCACCGTCTGAACCTTCGGGTGATCTTCGAGGAATCGCGCGATGTGCATTGCCGTCTTCTGGTAGTTCGCCATCCGCGTCGCCAACGACGGGAGTCCGTACACCAGCACCGGCCAAGCCGCCTTGGGGCTCAATGATCCGCCGAAGTCCTTGCGGTAGAGAATCAGCGGATCGTGCAACCACTTGGGACCCACCACCGCGCCGCCGATGTCGGTCCCGAACCCGCCGACGGCTTTGGTGAGCGACAGGCAGACGATGTCCGCGCCCAATTCGATCGGACGCTGGCAGTGCGGGGTGGCGAACGTGTTGTCGACGATGACACGAATCTTCTCGTCGTCCGGTCGCCCCTCGTTCAACTCAGCCGCCACTTTGGCGATGGCTGCGATGTCGATCTGCGTCAGATCGGGGTTTACCGGCGTCTCGAAATAGACGACTCGGGTGCGTTCGGTCGCCGCCCGCCGCAACGACTCCGGATCTCGGAGATTGACCAGGCTGACGTCGACGTTGAGGCGGGGGAACCAGTTCGTGAACAGCGAGTAGGTGCATCCGTACAGCACATCATGCGCGACGATGTGGTCGCCGCCGCGCATCAGGGTCCCGATGGACCCGCTGATGGCTGACATACCTGAGGCGAAGCACAGCGCCATGTCGCCACGCTCCGCCACCGCCAAGTTGTCCTCGAGCATAGCTCGGGTCGGCTCGTCCAGCCGGTCGTACACGTAGATGGGAACGTGTTTTTCGTCTGCCTCCGATTCGTGGGCGAATTCGACGAACGCCTGCGCCCCTCGCTCGACCGAGCTGAGGCGAAACGTCGCGCTGGCGGTCAGCGGCGGAACGACGTGGTGGTCATAGTCCCATCGCCGGCTGCTGCCGACTCCGTGAATCAGTCGTGTTCTCATCCGGTGCCGCTGCTTCGCTCTCGCGGACCGTTCGTTCGATTTAGCCATGAACGTTCTCCCAGCAATCGTTCCGATTCCCTCGTCCCCCTCCCCAGTTCGCGGTGCACACGACGTACCGATCGCCGGAATCGGTGCGGATATCGCGGGCTCAGCTGCCGGGCTGCGTCTGCTCGCCGCCGATACTCGGCGCCTTCACTCCATAGGGAAGCGGGGGGGATCAGGCATGGGAGGGCGGGACGACAAGACACGCGTGCCCGCTCCGATGCTCATCGAGATGTGGACGTGCGCCCCCCCCCCCGCGTTGAGGATGCGATCAGCGGATACGGCAGGCGCTTCGCGGATGGGTTGATTGAGTTTGGCGGCGGTACTGGATCGACGTGTCCGGCGCAAAAAATGGACCGGAGTCGACGACACCCTCATGTGTTCGGGCCGGAGAGGGGATTGTGATAATGAGGGCGCTTGTTCGCCGACTCCGGGCTCCACTTCTGCAGGTCCGTAGTGGCATTCGGCGTGCCAAACGTTGGTCGATAATCCTCGAGCATGCACTCAACGCAAAGCGAGGCAGTCGGACAGCGAATTCGGTCTAGAATGAACGCGAGAAAGAGGCAAGGCGAGTAAATGGAAGGACCGGAGTTGACGGCACCCTCGTGTGTTCGGGCCGGAGAGGGGATTGCGATAAGTGAGGGCTTTGACGCCATCAACTCCGGTAGCCACTTCCGCTAATCCCCGTGCATCCTCCGTGCCAGAGTTGGCGTCACTGGGAAGGCGGGATTCTCCGGTTAGGTGCGTCGGCGATGCGCCAAATCGCTCCATTGGTGTGGCAAATGCCCCGGGCGTCCGTCATCGCCGTCGGTCTCGGTGATCTCGCGCTCGCTAGTCCGCCGCCCGATCGCCCACCGACTGTCGTCGCGCGGCGGGCACCTGTCCGCGTAACGGGAGGAGACGCTGCATTCATCGGGTGAATAAATTCAAGAGTTAACTTAAGAAGCTTTACTAAAAGCGGGATTGCGGTTCCGCTTTTGGGAATTGCGGTGGCGGGTTCTTCGGAGTTCCCGGCTGCCGGATGGGATTACAGGAGTCCGTGTTTCTCGAGCCGGTACCGAAAGGTGTCCCGTGACATCTTCAGGAGCTTGGCGGCTTTGGTTTGGTTGTTCCCGGCGCGGGCGAGGGCCTGCTTGAGGAGCTGTGTCTCGAGTTTGTCGAAATCGATCCCGTTGGGCGATAGCCGGACGCCCTCGATCTCGCCCTCGGAACCGCCGGGCTCGATGCGTCCCAGGACGATGTCCTCGGCTTCGACGGCGCTCCCTTTGCACAAGAGCATGGCTCGTTCGCAGACGTTGCGCAATTCCCTGACGTTTCCCGGCCAGGGGTATCCCGCCAGCTTCTCATTTGCCCCTTGGGTGATGGTGGTGACGTCCTTCTTGAATTCGGTGGCGAATTTTGAGACGAAATACTGGGATAAGAAGCGGATGTCGTCTCCACGTTCGCGTAGCGCGGGGAGGTAGATTGGAACGACGTTCAATCGGAACATCAGGTCTCGGCGAAAGTGTCCGTCCTCGATCGCGCGTTCGATGTCCCGGTTGGTGGCTGCCAGGATGCGGACGTCGACGCGAATCTCTTCGGTCCCGCCGACGCGGCGGAAGGTGCGATCCTCGAGGAACCGAAGCAGTTTTCCCTGCAGCGTCGCGGGCATGTCGCCGACTTCGTCGAGGAAGACCGTCCCACCGTCGGCGAGTTCGAACAGCCCTTTCTTCATGTTCCGCGCGTCGGTAAAAGCCCCCCGCTCGTGTCCGAACAGCTCGCTCTCGAGCAGCGATTCGGTAATCGCCGTGCAGGTAATGTTCATGAAGGGCTTGGGGGCGCGATCGGAGTTGTAGTGGATCACCCGGGCGACGAGGTCTTTGCCTGTCCCGGTTTCTCCGCGCAGAAAAACCGTTGTCGCGCTGCTTCGGGCAATGTCGCGAACGACCTCGAACAGTTTCAACATTGAGTCGTCCTGTCCGATGATCCGGTCGAACCCGAACTCGTGTTGCAGATGGCGTCTGAGTTCGCGGACCTCGCGTCGCAGCTTTGTCGTTTCCAGTGCTTTCTGGACGGTTAGTAGCAAGAGGTCCATCTGAAACGGTTTCGGTACGTAATCGAATGCGCCGAGTTTGATCGCCTCCACAGCGTCCTCGATGCGACTGTAGGCTGTCATCATGATCGTTACGATGTCGCGTTCGGTCTCCTTGAGGGTGCGCAGGATGTCCAATCCGGTCATATCCGGAAGTTTGTGGTCGAGCATGATGAGGTCGAAATCAGCGCCGTCCAGGTATTCCATGGCGACCTTGCCGCACTCGGCTTCGGTGACTTCGTACCCTTTCTGCTCGAACTTCTGCCGCAGTGACCAGCGGATCAAGCTCTCGTCTTCGATGATGAGTACCCGAATCGACATGTGCCCGGTCCTACCTATCCGGAGTGGTTTTGGCGCCTCGGCAACAGGACTCCGGCCCGCGTCCCCCCGTTCAGGACGCTCGTGAGCGAAAACGCGCCGTTGTGGGCGTCGGTGATGCTCCGGCAGATCGACAGCCCCAGCCCGGTCCCCTTGGCCTTGCTCGTGAAGAATGGTTCCGTCGCCCGCTCCAAGGTGCGCTCGTCCATCCCGTGGCCGGTATCGGCGACGGTCAACGCCACCGTATCAGAAGTGCAATCGGTTGTCACTTGGACATCGCCACCGCTCTGGCAGGCGTGGGCGGCGTTGAGCAGCAGGTTCATTACCAGTTGTTCGATCTTCCCCTCGTCCGCCTCGATTGCGGGCATCGCGCTGTTTTCGGTGTAGCGGATCGCCACCCCGCTCATCACGGGCTCGGCTCGCAACACCGTCAGCACCCGGCGAACGGTCGCGTCCAGGTCGCAGGTGTCGAATCGCGGATCGCTGGGCCGCGCATAGACCAGAAGGTCCTTCACGACGGCGTCAAGGCGTTTGATCTGCCCCATCACCTCGCCCAGGATCCCCGTGTGGCGGTGCTCTCGGCCGAGATCCTCCCGGATAACCTGGATCGCCCCGCTGATTCCCGCCAGCGGGTTCTTGATTTCGTGGGCCAATGACGCGGCGAGTTGACCGATCTCAGCCAGGTGTTCCGCCCGCGTCAATTTGGCTTCAATGGCTTCGCGCTCGCGGGCACGCACGCGAAGCGCGTGGCTTTCCTTGTAGGTTTCCAACATGACGCCCAGGTCAAGCGTCAGAATCTTGTTCAGTGAATCGACGGCGGTGGGAGTATCCGGCACGTCCGTGCGTTCGATCAATTGCGTCAGGCTGCGCCGGACGACCTCAATCGCGGTGAACATGAGATGCTGCGGCAGACCCACGCGAACATGCACCCGCCCTATGTTGGACCGGGCGGCGAAATAGGATTCGCCGTAATCGCCACCGAACAACGTACTCAACCAACCGGTCAGCGTCCGTCGAAGGCGATCCATTTGATCCTGGCCACCCGTAATGACCGCCATCGCGTCCGGATGGTCGGTGACGACCTCGTAGAAGGTGTCCACGACTCGATCAAAATGTGGCTCGATTGCAGGTAGCAGGGACCGAAGCCGATCGGCGTCGGCCGCGCCAAATGCTACATACCGTTTCATGCTGTCGAATACGGATCCATCCATCGCGATCGCATCATATCCCGCCCGTGCAGGATGTCACCACGGCGAGCGTGACATTTGTCGCAGGGCACCTGCATTCGACGTGCGTTCCGGGAGGGGGGGCTACGTCACCCCGTAGCTCGCGTCGAACACTCCGTCCGCATCGTCACGCGACACTCCGTAGGCTCCGTTTGCGGCGAGGTGCTCCAACGTCTTGAACACGGTTTCGGCATCCTGGGGACGGCTCATCGACTCCGCCCACGCGTCGGCGGTGCGCCGATCGCCGTTGGCGCGGCGCATGGCGACCAGAAGGTCGCGTTGCAGGGTGACGGCGTCGGAAGCGGCCTTCTTTCCCGCTTCCACGCCCGGCTGATGGTACGCGTTTACGTTGACCAACGAGGCATACAACCCGACGGCTCGCTCGAAGAGGGCGATCAACACGCCGACGGATCTCGCCGACACGTCGTCGATGGTGATGGTCACCGACTCCCGCTCGGCGTCCCAGAGCGCGTTCCGCGTACCGAGGAAGAACCCTCGCAGATAATCACCCGACGTGACGTCCTCTTCCACCGGCATCGATTCGCCGGCCCTGTCGCGCAGAACCTCCACAAACATCACGAAGAAGTCGTTCAACCCGTCCCGAAGTTGCTGGACGTAAGCGTGCTGGTCGGTCGAGCCCTTATTGCCGTAGACCGTGATTCCCTGGTACACCTCGGCGCCATCGCGATCCAGGCGCTTGCCCAGTGATTCCATGACGAGTTGTTGCAGGTACTTGCTGAACAGCGACAGGCGATCTTTGTAGGGCAGCACGACCATCGCCTTTTTTCCGATTCCGCCGCCGGCGTGGTACCACATCAGGGCCATCAAGGCCGCGGGATTGTGACCGGTTCGTCGCTCGCGCGTCACTTCGTCGCAGCGGGCTGCCCCCGCCAACATCTCGTCGATGTCGTACCCTTGCAGCGCCGCCGGCAGCAATCCCACCGCGGACAACTCCGAGGTTCGACCTCCCACCCAGTCCCACATCGGAAACCGCGCCAACCATTCGTCCGCCTCCGCGATACTGTCCAGCGCGCTACCCTCTTGCGTAATCGCCACCGCGCATTTTTCGAAGCTCAGCCCCGCAAGCTCGTACGCCCTTCTCACCTCGAGCATTCCGTTGCGCGTTTCCACCGTCCGGCCCGACTTCGAGATGACCACCGTCAACGTGCGATTCAGGTCGACGCCGATCCGCGAGACGGTGCGGTCGATCCCGTCCGGGTCGGTGTTGTCACAGAACCATGCCCGCATCGCATCGTTCGGACCGCCGAGCGCGTCCGTCACGAACTGCGGCCCCAGCGCGGAACCCCCGATTCCCACCAGGAGCAAGTGCTCGAATCGGCCCCCGCTCGCGGGCTGGATGGATCCCTCGTGGACGGCGGCTGCGAACGTCTTGATGCGTGTCACTGACTTGCTGATCGCGTCACGGGTCTCGTCGTCTGGGCTCAACGCCGGCGCGCGAAGCCAATAGTGCCCCACCTGTCGGGATTCATCCGGATTGGCGATGCCACCCGCCTCCAGCAACGCCATCTCGTCGAACGCCCGCAACATCGGGCCTTCCATCTCCGCGAGAAACGCCTCACCGAAGGACATTCGGCTGATGTCGAGCCCCAGCCCGATCGAAGGGGCTGTGCAGTAGTGGCGCTTGTACCGCTCCCATAGTCGTGTCGCATCCATGTCATTCGCTTCCGCGGTTTGGTCCATGCACAAGTTAATTCAACGCTGATTCTTCCGCGCAGGTGACTTCTATCATGCCGCCCGCGATCGGCGTCGTAAAGCCGCCCCGGATTCGTCCAAGCCGAGGGGGTTTCGGTGGAAGGGGCGCGGGGCTGGACCATCGGCTCAGAATCGCCGATAATCGAGCGATAGGCGGCGCGGTGTCTGCGTCCGCCACGTCCAAACATGACGGCGTGCCAGCACAGCAGCCCGCGAGAGACGCACCTGCGGACGAGGAGATCGCCATGATTACCGTCGGAATGAACTACAAGGTTATCGAAGGCAAGAACGAGGCGTTCGAGAGCATGTTCGCCAAGGTGATGGAGGTTATGAATGACATGGAGGGACACGGCGAATCCCACCTCTATGTCGACGTCTCCGCTCCCAACGACTACCTGATCGTTTCGCAGTGGAGCAGCAACGAAGCCTACGACGGCTTCATCGCTTCTGAGAAGTTCAAGAACGTCACCACTTGGGGCAAAGAGAAGATTCTCGCCGGACGCCCCAAACACGAGGTCTACGGCCGAGGCGATGCGGCGCCGGAGTCCTGCCCGGCTCACTAGCGTCGTCGCTCGGAAACGGCGACATGGTTCCGGTTAGAGCCGCGACCGGTAGCGCGCGGCTGCGGTTGTCGTGCATAGGACGGCTCCGCTTCCTTATGGGCGCGGCTCTGAGAGTACGCCGTCCGCGCGGTTCGCGGGCTACACTCGACGTCTAGCGTCTGCGCGCATTCGTCCCCGTCTCTCGCCAAACGCTCGCCGGCGGGTGATTCCCCGCCGCGCGGGTCGACGGTAGAAGGTCCTGGCCGTACGATACTCACCGTCAATTATCGAACGCACCTGCGAAACGGAGATCGTCATGATGACCACCGTCTTTCGGCGCCTTCTGCTCGGCGCCGCGCTGCTCG
>JAJDDS010000101.1 GCA_029260195.1 Phycisphaerae bacterium | reverse complement strand
CAATAGGAGACCGGCGCCCGCCGTGGCGGTGGGTCGGTTGAGACCGCGCCCCAGTGCGAGCGCCCAGACGACCCCTACCGCCAGCAGCACCGATCCGCCCAGCGCCAGGTCCGGCGCGCCCGACCACTTCGGATTCGCGCTGAGAAACGACCAGATCACGTACGCGACCATCAGAAGCTGGGCGGCGGTCAACGGACCCATCTGCCGCCGCGCCACGCGGGCGGACGGCGCCTCCGCGCGCGAAGCTTCAACCGTAGTGTCATCGGGTGACACTTCATCCCCCGCCGTAGGTCGCAACAAGAGCCCAACCCCCAACGCGATCGCGGCGAGCGATGCGCCGATCCCGAACACCATCGCCTTGATCTCGATCCCCTGCGCCGTCGTCTGCGTGTAATTGAGGTTGAGTACGTGCACTATCGCCCGCAGCGGCGATTCCTCCTGCCAGTCGCGTGACCCCTCCATTCGCGCGTGCGGGCCGCTCGTGAGCAGGCAACTGCCCGCGACGGTCACCGCCACCAAACACACCAGTATGACGTGCAGCGGCTGAATCCGATCAAAATCAACGACGCGGACCAGTTTCATGCGATCCCTCGAAAACACGGGCGACGCGCCACGCCACCGGCTGACACCCGTCCACAACAACATGTATCCGCTACGACGATTTCCGCGACCGCCACACGACGTCCGCCACGCCGGCCAGATTGTTTGCCCGCCGCGCCCAAGCGAATAGCAGGTCTGCAAGGCGGTTGAGATAGATCAGCACCGCCTCCGGCGCGCCTTCGACGCGCGCCAATGTCACCACCGACCGCTCCGCTCGACGGCAGACGGTCCGCGCAAGGTGCAACCTCGCCCCGAGTTCGCAGCCACCGGGCAGGATGAACTGGTTCAATGGCGAGGTTTCGGCTACCGCGGCATCGATCCATCCTTCGAGCGTCTTGATATCCGATTCGTTGATCGGGGATGTCGACGCGTCGGCGCGGGGGTCGGCAAGCTGCGCACCGGCGTCGAACAGCCGATTCTGGATTGTCTCGATACGCTCTGCCCACGGGTTCCCTTCCCGGATCACCGCGGACCATCCAAGGGCTGCGTTCAGCTCGTCCACGTCACCGTACGCGTTGACGCGGGCGTGGTCCTTGGGGACACGCTTGCCGCCGATGAGCCCGGTCTCTCCCTTATCACCGCTACCTGTATACAGACGCATCAACCATCTCCCGGGTTCGCGGGGCATTATAGGAGGGATTCCGCAATTGAGAATCGAAGGCTCCAACAACGGGGCCGTTTGTCATTCCGAGCGAAGCGGGAAATCTTGCTGATACTCGACTCACGGCTAGATTCCTCGCTTCGCTCGGAATGACTGGCCGCCGGGCGCCAGTGGCGGCTTGCTGCCGATGGGTCAATGCTTGAAGTGCCGCGTGCCGGTGAAGATCATGGCGACGTTCCGCGCGTCGCAGGCGGCGATGGTGTCCGCGTCGCGTTTGGACCCGCCGGGTTGGATGATCGCCCGCACGCCAGCCTCCATCAGAATGTCAGGCCCATCCCGAAACGGGAAGAACGCATCGGAGGCTGCCACCGATCCCGCCAGGGCTGATTCGTGTCCGTTTTCCTTCGCCAGCCAGGTCGCGATGCGGCAACTCATCACCCGCGACATCTGCCCCGCGCCGTTGCCGATCAGCATCCCGTCTTTGCAGATCGAGATCGCGTTGCTCTTAGTGTGTTTGCAGACCAGCCAAGCGAGCCGCAAGTCAGCCATTTCCGCGTCGGTGGGCGTCCGCTTGGTGACGATTTTCCAATGATCTTCGTTGAGGCCGGCCAAGTTGCCGGTTTGGACAAGCATGCCGCCGACGATTTTCTTGAAGTCGAATTCGCCGGGATCGGGTGCGCTAAGCATGTCGAACACCGGAATCAAACGAACGCGTTCGCCCCACTTCTTCTTGTCGCGGATAGTCTTGATCACATCGCCCTCAAACTCTGGCGCGATCCAAACTTCTGCGAAGAAACCTTGCGCACCCACACCTTTGCCCCAACGGTCGAGAGACTCCATGACTGCCAGCGCAAGTTCGGCGGTGACCTTGTCGCTTTGGGCAAGAACCCCACCGAACGCCGCGTTGGGATCGCCCAAGTATGCGCGGCGATAGGCTTCAATCTGATTGTTCGCGACGCCCACGCCACACGGGTTACTGTGCTTCACGAATACCGCAACCGACTGCCCAGCAGACGCTCGCGCCGCCTCTCGGCAAGCCTCAAACGCGGCGTTGGCGTCCAAGTAATTATTGAAGGACATTTCCCCCTGAAGAACTCGGCTGACAGCTAGGTTCGCGCTGCTCGTGCCCCCTTCCCATTCCCCGAACATCGGCTCGTACACGGCTGCTGCTTGGTGCGGATTCTCCCCGTACCGCAGCTTCTGATGCAGCATCCCGTCCCAGTCCGCAGACAACGGCAGCACGCCGTGCTCGTCCAAATCGTCGTGGCGTTCCTTGTCGCACCGTTCGTCCGCGAAGAGCTCGCCGTTTAGATAATCATGCACTTCGACGTCGAGTTCGCTCGTCCCGGCGAATGCGAACATCGCCCATTCCAGTCGCTGACGCGCGTCGATCCCACCATG
>JAJDDS010000011.1 GCA_029260195.1 Phycisphaerae bacterium | reverse complement strand
CTCCCGCAGGCCGGTCAGCCTGTGCTCGGCGTCGTTTCGCATTTGGCGCAATCGGCGCCATTCGAAATCGTCCACGTAGCGAACCGCGATTCTCCCGGTGTCGGGTGCGTCGATGTCGGAGTTCTGTTCCCCGTCGCGTCCCAGCAGGCGTCCTAGTTTCCATTCGTTGTGGCTTCGGTCCCGCACCAGCGCGTCCAGCTCATCCTTGAGCACGCTCAGTTGTGTGGTCTCGTAGGATCGCAGGTCGTCCGGCGTCTCCGTTCCGATCCGCTTGGAGACCATCGCCTTCTGGCGTAGCAACTGGTCGATATCGGTCCGCAGCTTTGCGGCTCGATCCAACAATGTTTGCATCCGTCCGACCTCGGCGTCTTTGCCCGCCTGATCCACGACATCGAGGTACACCCTGACCACCGCGTCCGCGATTGTTTTGACGTCCGATGCCTTCTTCGCCGTCACCGAGACGTCGATCAGTTCTGTTTTTCGCCGAGGAGCCACACTGATGCTGTTCCCCAAACGCAGAAGCGGTGGCGGCTGTGTTCCGAACAGACTCCGCTCCTTATGCTGGTACCACTCGGTCGCCTGCACCTCGGGAAGGTCCAAGACGCGTTGCAATACCTTGGGGCTGCGAATTACCGATACCTGTGTGTTTAGAAACGACGAGTACAACGGTAGCAACCCATTGCCTTCGTAATCGTGCAGGATTTTGTCGACAAGCGGCGAGACCTGAACGACGGACGTGGCTCGATATTGCGGGACGATCAAGACCCAGATCAGCGGAATCGTCGTGGCGGCGATCAGAGTGAACGTCGTGAGCGCCAGCCAGCGGTGCCGGACGAGGACCGCAAGGTAGTTCCGGATGGGTGACGAGGCATTGGGCACGGCCTGAACGGACGGGTATCCGACATCGCCGCGCATTGCCAGCGGCGACAGATCACCGCCGACGTGCGGTACCAGCGAGCCGTCGTCGCCGAATCCATCTCCGAAAACGTCTTGATCGTTCGATCGCATCATGATCTTTCCATCACTGAAAACTCGTCGAAACGCTGACGGCCCCATGACCGGCGCGATGCGCTGGATCACCCCTTCCGGCTACAGGCGGCTTGGCGGTGCAATGACAAGCCGCGAATCCGCGCGTCGCCTTTCGTGCGCGCACCGAAGAGGCGGTCCCCGGCCTATTCATCGAACAATCCGCCGCCCGAACCGTGCAAAACGTGGGTGAATCTGGGTCAGCACCCTATAACGGAAATCCGAGTCGGGCGGCGCGGTCGCGTGGGAAGTCGCGATGCACCGATCCAGCACCGCGTTTTTCCGCACCTGGACATGATCCCAAATAACGCTGCGACACACCACCGCACCGGACGCCACCACGCTATCCGGTCCGATCGTCGTCGGCCCCACGATCGTCGCACCGGCGCGGACTGCGGCGCGCGGTCCGATAAGCACGGGTCCGACCAGGTTGGCGGTCGAATCGACTTTCGCCTCAACGTGGATCTTCGCGTCGCCGATGGGTTGATAGTCCGAAAGGGCGCCTCGGTGGCGATAGTCGTCCGTCAAAGACCATTCGCTCACCGCCAGATAGGAATCCACACCGTCCACCCTTGGCGCCGGCGCGTCGGTGCGGTAAACCAACACCGACTCGCCACACTGATAAAGACGCGGGATCAGCTCCTCTTTGATATCCTGATACCCCGTCGGCGCAATGTGCCTAAGCGCGTCAACCTCGAACACATAGATGCCGATCGGCACCGTGGCGTCCTCTCCCTTCAGGTTGTGGAAACGCGCTCCAGACGCGACCACCGTCAGCGCGGCACCGGATCCCCGATGCGCCGCCAAGACATCCGAGAGATCGAACTGCGGCAGGATTGCTCCCTCGACCACCACATACGTATCCGATGGATTCAGGTAGGCTGCGTCCCGTACACAACCCGCCGGTCCCCGAGGCGATATGTCGTGGTAGTAGTCGATTCGCATGTTGTCAGAGGATGATTCGCCCCAGGCTCGGCCGGCGATGGACTGGCGCAACATCCGAGTGGTACTATTCCCACAGATGCTCGTCCGCTCGAGTCCGGTGGTGCCGAGCCACCCCAGCATGTGATGAACGATCGGCCGATTCGCAATCGGCACGAGCGGGCGAGCCACGACCCGTTGCAGGGGACATTCGCCCCACGATTGGGTTCCCGCCAGGACGATTCCCACCGTCGACGCCTCGGCGGCACGCGGATCGCCGTCCGCGCGAAAGCGTGTGGTCGGCGCGAGTTCATCATGAACCGCTTCAGTCACCTGCGTCGCGATGTTGGTTTCCCTTGACATTCTGGCTTCTCTTTCGTGGGCTCACGCGAGCGGAACCGCAGCTCGGTTGCCCAACTGACTATGAGCAGACCACCTCATCCGCCCGACGCGTTTCACGTCTACCCCATGAATTCAACGCCGCCTCGTCCAAAATGACCCGTGTGTGCAGGGTGGTCGAGCCTCGGCAAGAACAGAGCGCGACGACCGTCGGGCTCGGTCGCTTGCGGTGGTAACTGGGGCTTGACCAGCCGGCGATGGGCGACTCCGAGCCCTGGATTACGGTCACCGCGACCTGAGGATCGAACTCCAAACCAGCCTTGCCGCCGCCAAAGTCCACCAGGAGTCGGTTGTCATTCGCCGACAGCACTTGGCACCGCTCCGCGAGGTGGAAATGCAGGCACACCTCATGATCCTTTGCCGCCAGGATCTCGTCACAAATCCGCAGCTCAGGCGCCTCGTTTCCCAACTCCAGCGTGCGGCGATGCGTGACCGGGTCCGACAACCGCTGATACCCATCGTGCTCGCCGCTCACGACGCCGCCCTCCTCGGCGGGAAGCCAACGCAGGCATCTCGCCGTCGCCCGGCTTGTCCACATGAACGGCCCCGACATCTCTGATTGATCCAGACCGTCGACCGTGGCGGTGTTGTGAGCCGCGGTCCCGCGGAAGAAGTTTCGCCACCCCTGGAAAGTGAAGTAGTCGTATGTCCCGGGGTCCACAAGGACGTCTTTGCCTCCGACACACAGCGTGAAGCTCAGCGCGTCGGCATGCCCGTGGGCTGCGATCGCGCCGTAACCGAGTTCGCCACAGTCGAAGACCACACGGACCCGTTTCGCCGAGCCCGCCGGGCCACTCCGAAGCAAGTAGTACCCGCTCTCAGGCAGCGCCCGCGAACGCGGTGCTCCGGAGGTGGTGAGCGGCGAGATCTTCTCGTAGACGTCGCGTCCGGCCGGTCCGAACAACCAGCAAGCCGCCTCCGCGAATTCGCCGGCGAGCGCCTTAAAATCGCTCCGGTCGAAAAGGATGGCGCCCACGCACATGAGCGTCCGTGGGTCGCCAAGCCTGCGTCCCAACTCAAGCACGTAACCGTCGTCGCAATCGCCGTACAAGGGCGGCGCTTCACCGCCTTCGATCAAGGCTGCGAGGAATTCGAACATCTTCTCCAGGCGATGCCAGTATTCCGGCGTCATTGCATCGCCGTTGTTCCGGGCGACCAGTCCCGCCAGCACGAAGAACTGCAATACGAACAGGTGATATCCGAACGCTTGTTCCCGCGTACCCCCGTCCGGGTAGGTCTGCTCCATGATCTCTCGCAGCAGGATTGTCCGGCTTTCAGCACGCCAGCGCGAAGCGTCACGCAATCCGGCGAAATAGCTGGAACCGATGAACACGCCCGCGGCTTCGCCGATCAAGTGATTGTTCGCGGAGGAATACCGCGAGTATTTCCGCGTGATGTCCCACAGGTGACGGTAGGCCGTTGAGGTGATCCGGTGTGCGCGCTCGCGCGTGAATGCGTCCGACAAACGGACCATGTGGATTGCCCACACCCAGTTGATCAGTCGGATACCCAACTCCAACGGGCTTCGCCACTGCATGCCACTGCCGAACGGGCATTGGTCGATCCAACTGTCGATCTGGGCGAGGGTCTCCTCGGCGTAGCGGGGTTCACCGGTCCACGCGTAGGCTCGCCCCAGAGTCACGAGATGGTGATGGCGGCTGGGCTCCCAAGCGAATTTGCAGTCGCCGGCCACCGAGTGATCGCGATAGTCGATCGAGGGCGCGAATCCGGTCGGCGTCGCCTTCCTGGCTTTGTGCTCGTAATTCCAGTTGATGTCGTTCCCGAGATCGCAGCCTTCGAGATCGAACAGGTCAAGACGATGCGCGACGAGCTTATCCGCCGCGATGATCGCTTCCGCCCGCCAGGCATCGGCCGAGCCTTGGCGGTCCGCGTCCATGAGCCGGTCACGTGCTCCCAAGCCTCGTGCGTTGACGAGTTCATCGAACCGTTCGCACTTCGCGATCTCCGCGATCGGCAAGATCCGTTGTCGTCGCCGATACGCCATGCGGTCTACGGCTTCCACGAACTCGTTTCGCACACGCCAGACGATTTCCCCGGGCTGCATCGTGCGGAGCCGTCGTAGATACCAGTCAATCGATTGCAAGTTGAACTGCCCCCATTCGTGTCACCAAGCGCCCGCGCGTTCCCCGAGCACTCCAGATCGACCCAAACCGCAGCGCCCCTCGACGCTCCGGCACACGCATCGCGGCGGAGTCGCCGGGTTGCGGCGTCAAAGAACCCCACCCGTCACATCCTTGTGGCTAAGCCAACTTCCGTGAAATGTCCCCCGTATTGGGTGGCCGATTCTACCCTCACGACTCGCAAGCGACGCGCCCATCTTCCGGCGCAAAGCCCGCCCCACCGCTAACGAGAACCCGACACAGGCGGCCCATTCGACACCGACTCCTGCACGCTACGTCTTCAATCGCCGCACATACACAAGGCCAGTGCAGACCGCGCCTCTTCATACACCCCTAACCCGGCCAACCAGCCGAGCGTTTTTGCCGCCACCTTCCGCACCCCCTTTTACTGCCTCAGCATAGGCGTTGTCAACCGCCGAACCCGTATCTGCGGTGATTTCTGGGCTTTTCGCGGTGCCTCTCCGCACGCCGCCGCCGGCTACCGCCGAATGTCATTCCTTGACCAAGGTCAAGCTCGCGGAGGTCTGGTTCCGGGACGAATCCTCCACGACAAGCGTAATCACGTGCGTCCCATCGGTGCTTGCTGACGCATTCCAAAGGAAGTCCACCAGGGTCGCGGTCCCGCCTATCTCCATGACTTGCTGCCTGATCCCGTCCACCAGCCATTCCGCCGCCCTCAGACCCGACGCATCGGATAGGGTGGCCTGGACACCGACGCTTGAGAAAACCCGTGTGCCGTCCGCCGGAAAGTTGAATCTCACGGCCGGTGCCACGATGTCGAGTGAGGCTGCGTCCGACGCTGTCCCAGACGAGCCCCCGCTCTGCGATCCGTTGCCATCGCTACCGCTCGACGTCCCGCCCTCCACGATTATTGTCACTTGGCTGGACGTCGCCGAATTCCCCGCCTGGTCCGTCGCCGTCGTGGATAAGCGGTGCAGCCCGGTGGTCAGCTTTCGCGTGTTCACCGCCAAGGTGTATGGTGAATCCGTATCGGTGGCGAAAGGCACGCCGTCCACCGACAACACCACGTCCGCCAGATCTCCGGAATCGAACGCCGCCACCGACACGCGAACGACGCCCGATACCCGCGCCCGATTGGCCGGTTCCAGGATTTCGACCCGCGGCGCCCGCGTATCACGTTCCTCGATCAGTTCCAGCGTAGCCGCGATGGCGGACTCGGCGGCCACGCGTCCAACTCCGTAACTGTTGTCCCGCCCCCGCCGCCCCAGATCCACTGCCGTCGACAACAGCAGGTCTTCGACGGTCACTGGGCGGAGATCCGGATTGACCGACCACACCAACGCCGCCACGCCGGCCACGATCGGGCTGGCGAACGACGTCCCGCTCACG
>JAJDDS010000002.1 GCA_029260195.1 Phycisphaerae bacterium | reverse complement strand
AGACAGGCAGGATGAAAAAACCACAGCGGATCGACGAAGAAATCCCGGATGGCATTACTCGGGTCCATGTCCTGGAAGCGATGGCGGACTTCGACAAGAGTGGCCTACCATCGGGGTACCAAAAATCCATCAGATACGACGTCATCAACGAGGGTCGCCGGTACCCTCCACCCGCGATCATGGCATTAGCGATCAACCGATTGTCTGGATCGCTACCACCAGGCATAAGAGGTGGAAAGAAAACAAAGTGCTTCGATGTTCTTCGAGCATGTGGCTTCGAAATCGTCACGAAGAAAACAGCTGCCAAGAACGAGTAGCAAGCGCGCGAAACCCATCTAGCCGTCAGGATTCCTGATGCGCGGGGCCACCTGGTCGTCCCAGTGACTCTTGCGACCGATCCTGTTGCGATCAACACCATCAAGCCGCATCCAGGTCAACGACCGCTTCCTGCTCGCCTCGACGTCGAATCCTTCGTAGTCCTCAGCGACGAACAGCCATTTGTGGTGATAGATTTCCGGATCGGGCGGTTGCTGCCGCCGCCGAACATTTCCTGCAACATCAACGGTTACGATCTCGCCCACGGTTGGTTCGGGTGCGGCATTGAAGTCAAGGCAGGCTACAAACGAGACAGCTTCGGTACGGAAGTTGTACTTCACGATCTGATAATCAAAATCGTCGGGCAGCTTGGATTTCGCGGCGGCCAGGATGTTGCCAAGTCGGTCTTCGTAGGTCCGATGCAGATAAACAGCTCCGCCAATTTCCTTACCAACCCCCAACTTGGGAGATCGGTGCGGTAGTTTCTGCGTAGCTTTCGGCATAACACGCACAAGCGGTTGCGGGCCTCGTCTGTGTTACAATACGCTCACGCCCGCTATCACCATACGATTCTGGCGGGGTGCAATCTTGGCCAGTATAGTTGTTTCGGTTGATCGTGCCAAACATGGAAGAACATCATGGGGGCATACGACGTATAGCTCAGAGGTTCATCCTGCTGTCGGTACCCGTTTGCGCTGGCAACCTCCGGGTAACCAATCGGACGAACCCGGACGCCGGTCGATCGCCCACGACGTTGGGCTGGCGGGGCGACGCTTCAAACCAAGCTGCCGCACTCCGAGCAGTACTTGCCGTTACGCCAAAGGCGGTGGTCGCACACCGGGCAGTGCCTGATCGGCCGACTTTCTTCTCGACCTGGCCACGGCCATGTTTGAGCGGCCGTCAGCGCCAGCAGCAAGGTGATCGCCACGCCGAAAACGTAGCAAGTCAGCGCCACCTCGGGTGATCCGATCCAAGCAAGCAAGCCGGCGATGAGCACGATGTTCGTGACGAGCAAAGTGCTGGTGGTGACCGAGCGCCAATTGAGTCGTCGTGTATTGATGACCATGCGAAGTCTCCTGTCTTGTGTTCTCCTACTACATCGTAGCGCCGGTCACGGCAGCGCGCAAGTGCGTCTTCGCATTTCGATGTAAGTGGCGCGCGACAGCGCACTTATGAGTGGTCGTCGGTCACACCGATCACCCTATGCGGACACTTGTGGCCTTTCGATTGGATGGGATTCGGCCTTGTGAGGGAGAGCTCTCGCTAGCTCGCGGAGGGAATCGCGGCCAGAAGAACGGCCGCGAAAAAAAAGATACGAGAAGAGGGGTTCTCAATCCTCGTTCGGAAGCGTCACGGTGAGAACAGGTTCGCCTTCATCGCCAGGTCCACAGATGGACTTGAGCGTTACTGTTTCCTGCTTACCTTCGTGCATGACGAAGATCACGTCGTATTGCAGCTGACCGCGCTTGGTTGAGCCGCTCCCGCGGATGGCCAAGTACAGCATCCACAACGCATCGTGTGCCCGTCCACGGATTGACTGACCGAGCTTCTCCGTCTCCTTCGGCGGAACGATGTAACCGTTCCACACGGCGGCCGTGCAGGCTACCGGGATTTTGAAACCGGTCTCCTTGGCCCACTCGGTCAGGTCGACGAGCACGCCGTCCTCGATTGCCTGCGCCCGTGTGTAGCGGAAGATCACGGGCATGTCTTCAAATGGGTTTTCTTCATTCATTGAATTCACCTCTTGATTTGGGCGATGGCACGCCTCAATCGTTGGCGGGCCATCAGTCCTCGGTTCCTTGAATCGTTTTCTCGATGTACTCGACGTTGACATCCACCGGTTCGAACGATCGGTGCGCCGGATCATCGCCGGACTTTTCGTTGTCATAGTCCACGATCATGGCTTCGACGCGGGGTGTGTCGGTCAGGACGTCCTGCACGATGCCGCCGCCAACGTAGACCACAACGCGTACCTTACAATTTGATTCTTGCTTTTCGTTTTTCATTGCATGACCTCTGTGCGGCACGCCGCGTTGGTGGGCGTGCCGTATGCTCAACTGTTCATGGGTTTCCAGAATGACCAGCCGTTGGTCACGCCGCCGGCACGACCAAGGTTGTTGGTCTGTCGGTAGGCTTCCGTCGCCTCGATGGCGGCGCGCGTCGGCGTGATGCAGAGCCGGCCCTGTGCGGGGCCCGAGGTGATCAGGACACTCCGGCCGCTCTTGACCCGTGGGTTCTCGACGACTTGCGCGGTGAACTGCTCGGCGCCGATAGATCCCACAAGTTCCGTACCAACTGGCCACCATTGGTGTCCTGGGCGGGCGCTGCCCAGGCATGCGGTGGACACCTTGGAGTCACGTGTACGTAACCGCTCGCGTTCGCCCCGGCTCGGGTCGCCTGCCGATTGGCCGGCGGGCGCTGGTGGCAAGGAGTCGGTGGCCATTGGTGCTGGCGTTTTCTCCGGTCGGGCTCTCCCGGTCACGGTGCTGCCGCGCATAAAGTCGAGATCATCCGCGGTCAGTGTATTCGCCACATCCAACATCAGTCTGGTTCGTTCATCCAACATGACGCAATCCTTTCTTCAACGTGCGGCCCAGCAGCTTGCAAAGCTGAGCCGGCAGATCCTGGAGTTCATGAACCACGATCGTGTCCGCCACGATCGCGCGCAAGCTGTCATCCTTGATGCCAACACCAATCAACTCGATGCCGGCCTGTTCGATGCGTTGAGCAGTGTGTTGGGCATGGACCGTCGCCGCCTCGTCACGCGACTCGCAGCCTGCCCGGCCGTCGGTGAGCACGAGCATGATCTTGCGGGTCTCGGGACGTGTGATGACCCGCGCGGCGCCGACGTGCATGGCTTCTCCAAGTGGGGTGAGTCCGCTGCCGCGAACGCTCGGCAGCCGCCGCATCGCCGCCTTAACGGGTTCGTCGAAGCGTTTGATGAGGCCGATCTCGAGATTGGCGAAGCGGCTGAAGCGCTCCCGGAGTTCCTGCGCTTCGCGGCCGGTGATCTGGCATGCCTGATTAAGGTCGAAATCGTGCCCGGTGGTGAATGTGAAGGCCTCGGTCGCCACGTTCAGATCCCCGAGCGCGTCCAACAACACGCGCATCGCGTCTCGTGCAACTGACATTTTCCGCGAAGTCATGCTCCCGGATGCGTCCAGCAGGATGCACACGGCCGTAGACCGTCCCTGGATCATTGACTGGGTTCGGAACACGTCCAACTGCGGCTGATCGTTGCACAACCGGTAGAGCGTGCGGGGTGAGAGCGATCCGCGAGTCTGGCCCTCACGCCACCAACGTTTCTCTGCAGATCGCAACGCATTGGCGAGACCACGGCGCAGCCTGCGAATCGTGTCGGTGCCGCTCTTGAGCAGCTCCCGCGTCTCTTGTTCCCCCGACGCCGGCACGAGTTCAATTCGGTCGTGCTGATGGGTGAACGGGCGATACTCGCGCGATGGGTCGGAGTTTCGTACGCGCTCTTCGATCGACTCCGTCAGCGCCTCGGTGATTACCGATTCACCACCCCGGCCAGCGCGATTCGGCGCGGTCGGCACGAGATGGTTCTCGTTTTGGGACCCGGCCTGGTCGCCGCCGGGTTCGGACAGCTTTCCGTCCGAGGGTTCGGCCGCTTGGTCAGCGCGATTCTCCGGCAGCAGGGAACTCTCGTTTGCGGGCGGCGGTGATTCGACTGCGGTTGGTTCTTGCGAGGGACCATTATTACTGCCGCCTTGTGGTGGAGGCGCTGATTGGTCGGTATTGGCGAGAGTATCAGGCGATTGCTGACCCGCTGAACTGTCAGATCGGGTTTGAGGCTCCCCTGATCCGGACCGCTTCTGATCGGCCTCTATGGGCTGCGGGTGTTCTCGTTCCCAGCGATCGAGGATGCGCTCAGCCAGATTGGCGGAGTCGCGGGTTTTCTGAACGCTCGGAAACGCGTCAAACAGGTCGTCGTACCCGGCGACATGAGATTCAAGCCCGAGCATGTCGCG
>JAJDDS010000001.1 GCA_029260195.1 Phycisphaerae bacterium | reverse complement strand
GTACGGCTTGCGCAACCCGTGGCGGAACGGTTTCGACCGCCTGACGGGCGATTTGTACATCGGGGATGTGGGTCAAAACGCGTGGGAGGAGGTCGACTTTCAGCCCGCGAGCAGCGCTGGCGGAGAGAACTACGGTTGGCGATGTATGGAAGGCGACGCCTGCACGGGACTTGGGGGATGCACGTGTTTTGACGCCGGGTTGACCGATCCGATACACGCCTACGATCACTCCGCCGCGGGCGGGTTCTCTCTGACGGGTGGCTACGTGTATCGAGGCTGTGCGATTCCGGGGCTGAGCGGGGCGTACTTCTTCGCGGACTTTGGTAGCAATCACGTCTGGTCGTTCCGCTATGACGGCACGACGCAAACGGATTTTCAGGTGCGCGACGCGGAACTCGCGCCGGCGGAGGGCGGAATCACATCGTTCGGTGAGGATGCGGACGGCGAACTGTACATTGTAACGCACGCCGGAACGATCTACAGGATCGTCTCGGCCGGCGTCTGTGGAAACGGCTCGCTCGAGCCGGGCGAAGATTGCGATCCCCCGAACGGGACGACGTGTGACGGGTCCTGCCAAGACATTCCGATCGTCTGCGGCAACAACATCATTCAGCCCGGCGAGCAGTGCGATCCGCCGGACGGGACAACCTGCGACGCGTTCTGCCAGCTATTGACGGTCGGCGCCGACGCCTGCGCGAACGCGACGGTCATTTGCGGGGGCTTTTTCAGCGGCTCGACATCGGGGGCCGACAACGACGGATCGGCGAGCTGCGGTGTATCGAGCGCCAGTCCGGATGTCTGGTTCAGCTATACGCCGTCGGCCAGTGGCCCGGTGACGATTGAAACGTGTGGCGCGGGGAATTACGACACGGTCCTTTCAGTCCATACAGGTTGTCCGGGGACCAGTGGGAATCAGATCCTCTGCAACGATGACAATTGTCCGGCAACGAAATCAAGTCTGGACGTTTCGGTCACGGCTGATACTACTTACATTATCCGCGTCTCGGGCTGGTCCAACGCGAGCGGTGATTTCGGTCTGACGGTGACGGGTCCGGATTGCACGCCGCCGATCACCGACTGCAATGGCAACGGCCGGGACGACGCCGAGGACATCGCTTGCGGCGGTGGCAACACCTGCGGCGGGATTCCCGGCAGTGATGACTGCAACACGAATGGCGTTCCAGACGAATGTGAGTCGGGCGGGGTCAAGAGCTACGAAATCCCGGTCAGTCCGCCGCTCGCGATTCCGGACGGAACGGGTGTGTTCGTCTCCGACACGTTCACCGTTCCGGATTCCGGCGTGGTAGACGATCTGAATATCGACTTGCAGATCAACCACACGTGGAACGGGGACCTGATTGTAACCTTGACCCACAATGGGACGACGATTGATCTGATCAACCGACCTGGATTTCCGGTTCCTGACGCCTCGTGGGGTTTCGACAACGACGGGTTCAATATCCTTCTCGATGATGAAGGTACGGGCGGTCCCATCGAGGCTTTCGATTCCGGCGGGGGCATGGTTGTCTCGCCGCCCAGCTTTACGCCAAATGCTGCCCTCAGCGCCTTCGACGGAATGGACAAACAGGGCGACTGGACCCTGTCGGTCAGCGACAACTTTGGTGGCGATCCAGGTTCGGTGATCCACTGGTCGCTGCACATGGTCAATCAGGGCGGCGGCGTTCCACCGTGCCCGCCGACGGGTGATTATGTTCTGGGCGGGCGGCTGTATGACAGGTGGTGGGCGGATAAGGCGCAGACGCCTCCCGCGACGGACCACCCGTTGTGGGCGTTTCGACCGGACATGTCGACGAACGCAGCCACGGGCTCGGCGACCTGGCGTTGCAAGGAGTGTCATGGTTGGGATTACTTCGGTGCGGCTGGCCAGTACGGACCGGGTTCCACTCATCACACTGGGTTCCCTGGCGTGTTCGGTAGTTCGTTGACGCCGGGGAAGCTGGTCACGTTGCTGACCGAACCGCCCAGCAACGGTGGCGGACCGGGCGTTCTCAATGGTCACGACTACGGCAGCACTTCCATGGTCGTGTCGCAGTTGGACAACCTTGTCGCGTTCATTCTCGGCGGCGCGGGTGTGATCGACGACGCTCCTTACATCAATCCCGCGACCGGCGTGTTCAGCGGGAGCGAAGCACAAGGGCAGACGCATTACACAACCACCGGATTGTGCATCGGATGTCACGGTTCGGACGGGACAGTCCTCAATTTCAGCGGTGACTGCCCGAATCCTGAATATGTCGGAACCGTCGCCACGAACAACCCGTGGGAAATGCTGCACAAAGTGCGCTTCGGCCAACCGGGGCAACCGGGGATGACCATCTGGGAGACCGTCGGAAGCATCCAGGGTGCTGCGGACATCGGAAAGTACGCCCAAATCAACTTCCCCGTCGCGTGCAATCCGAACGAAATCGGGTGCGACCAGTGCGGCGACGCCGACGTTTGCAATGGGGCTGAGACGTGCGGCGTGAACGGCTTCTGTCAGGCGGGGATTCCGCTGAATTGCGACGACGGCATCGAGTGTACAGCCGACACTTGTGACGCAGTTGCTGGTTGTCAGCACACGCCGATTCCCAATGGCGGCTCTTGCACGGCCGTCCCGCCGGCGGGGCAATGCGAGGAGTCGGTCTGTCAGACCGGCGCGTGCGTGGTTACGGCGCTGGGTGCTGGCTTGCCGTGTTCGGGTAACGGCGTCTCATCATGCAGTGACGCGGATACGTGTGATGGGCTCGGAGCGTGTGATGACAACGACCTTCCGGACGGACCCGCGGTGGGCTGCGGCGACGCGGATGTGTGCAACGGTACAGAGGGCTGCGTCGCGGGCGTTTGCGAAGGTAGCGGTCCGCTGGTTTGCGACGATGGGGATCCGTGTAACGGTGTGGAACCGTGTGACGCGGGCTCCGGATGTCAGCCCGGCGTACTCGTGAACGACTGCAACGGGAACCTGATCGAAGACTCATGCGATATCACGGATTGTGCGGGAGATCCTGCGTGCAGCGACTGCAACTTCAACGGAGCTCCGGACTCGTGTGACCCGGACGCCGACGGAAACGGCGTTCCGGACGATTGTGAGGGCGGTAGTCCTATTCCGACGGTTTCGGAATGGGGGATGGCCGTCATGATACTAATGATGCTGGCGGCGGGGACGATCCTGTTTCGGCGGCGGGCGTCTGTAGAGATCTAGTACGCGGGCACCGCCTTTCGGCGGTGCTCTTGGAGATGGTGAGGTTCAAACCATGATCACGGGTTTTCGGCGAACAGTGTTGACGGCGGGCGGGTTGGTATTGTCGCTGGCAGCGGCGACGTTTGGACAGCGAGGTCAGTCGGTCCACGATGAACATGCTTCACGCGAGTCCGCCGCCAATCAGGCGCCCGCGCAGAATCCGGTGTACGTGGAGGCCGGGCCGGTACGGAAGAGTGTGCTGCATGCTGACGGTTCGGAGATCGACGTGCCCAGTCAGACGCGCTGGCGCCCTATGTGCGGTAACCCGTCTGGCAGCGTCACGCAAGAGGATCTTCGCAGGACCGCCGACTGGTGGCGCGAAAACCAGCACCGATTCGACGTCGGCGAGCCGCCCGCCGAGGAACAAGGCGGCGGACTGAACGTTGTGTTCAGCCTGGATGGCACGGTCCCCGGCGCCGCGGTCCCCGCATTCGCAGCCGTGGAGGCGTACATTGAAAACGAATTCGGCGACGCGGTGACCTTTACCGTGTCGATCGGTTTCGCGAACCTCGGCGGCAGTGTCTTGGGGCAAACGGGCAGCAACTTCACGCAGCCCAGCTACAGCACCGTGCGCGCTGGGATGGTCGGCGGGATGGACGCTGATGACACGCTCCAATCTTGGCTACCACCCTGCTGTAGTGTTCCTGTTCGCTACAACGGCAGCAGTGACTTCGTGGACAACGAGACCTTTATCTTTGTAACGTTCGCCAACTACCAAGCCACTATCGGGAGCATCGGCGGCACTGCGGCATTCATGACCTTCAATAACGCGTTCCCATGGGACTACGATCCGTCGAATGGCATTGGTGGCGGTTTGTGGGACTTTCAATCCGTGTTGGCCCACGAGGTCGGACACGCCATGGGCTTCACATCGAACGTCGATTTCGGCACTCCCGATATGGACCTGATGGATCTCTTTCGCTTCCAGACCACTGACGGCTGCTGCGACTACGATCCCGACACCGTTCAGGAATTCCAAACCGCACCGCGACTGGTCGATCACAATAATCCGAACAACCAACATCAGTCGGATCTAGGGACAATCGAGTATCTGATGGAAGATGGCAACCCTTGGCAGGCGTCCCACTTCAGGGAATCTGTCAACGCCATCATGGACCCCAACATCGGTTCCGGACAGACCTTCTTCCCTAATTTCTTCAAGACGCCGGACTTGGACATGTTGGATGCGTTCGGCTGGGACTACCCAGCCGTTTCCGTCGATACGACACCCCCGACGCCGAACCCCATGTCGTTCGCGATCGCGCCGGCCGCGCTATCTCCGACGGCGATCACGATGACAGCCACGACCGCGAGCGACGCGTTCTCGCCGCCCGTCGAATACCATTTCGACTTCACCTCGGGCGGAGCCGGCGGGACGGACAGCGCGTGGCAACTCTCGCCAACCTACGTAGACAGCGGACTGGTCGCCGACACGGCTTATGGCTACCGTGTTCGCGCGCGAGACAGCGCCGTCCCTCCGAATGAAACCTCGTTCTCCTCCATCTCATCCCCTTTCACATTGGCAAACTTGCCAGCCGCTCCGGCGCTCTCTGGTGCGACCGCATCTACCATGGACGTCGACGTGAGCGCCAACGGCAATCCGTCGAACACGGAGTTCGCGATTCGCTGTGCCCTCACGACGCCGTCCGATCCTTCTTGGACGGGTATGTATGTGGACGCCGCGGGTGATCCGAGCGTCGCCGAGGTATGGCGGACCGATGCAGCTTGGGGCGCCATGACCGTGCGGGGGCTTACGGGTCAGACGGCGTACAGATTCCACGTCAAGGCGCGCAATGGTGACTTGATCGAAACGTCCTTCGGTCCGGCGAGTGAAACGACGACGCTCGAATGCATCGTCCCCAGTGACTGCAACGACGGGGATCCGTGTACCATTGATGAGTGTTCCGGTGGTGTGTGTGTTCTGACGCCCATCGTTCCCTGCATTCCGACGGAGATTCGGCTGACCCCCGTGCTGGGAACGGGCCCGGGTACGATGATCGACGTGACTGACCCGCTCGACACGGAGATTGTGGTGGATCCGGGTGACGACCTGCTGTTCGAAGTGCAGGTCACGAATTGGGACGGCGATCTGTCGGGTGATCCGACATTGCGGTCCGTGCAGGTGGAATTGAAGAATTCATCACTGACGAGCGGAACGGCTGGATCGGTTTCGGTCCTGGACCTCGACATTGATGACAACGGCAGTTGCGACGCGCCGGCTGAATTGTGCCCGTTATG